>NC_000953.1 GCF_000008685.2 Borreliella burgdorferi B31
ATTTTATTGACAAAAATATTAGTTTTTGCTATCATACATCTAATTTAATAAAGAGAAGTAAAAAGGTGTGTGATTTAAGAAAAACAAAACTAATAGATAAAATAAGTTCACTAGAACTATACAAATACTCAATATTTTTTAGAAATTACATTGAAAATGTAGCAGAAGATTGTCTCAAGAACGGACTTATTCTTGAGAGTGCTGCCCACAATGTTAGTGAGGTTGAACTTGCTAGGTTAAAGGTACAGCTTAAGAATGCTCTGCTTAATTGTATTATAAGCTACCGTTTTCATGGGATTGGCTATGTTTTAGTAAAAACCAAAGATACCCTAATAGATCTCGAACAACCCGTTAATATAGAATTACCTATTGGTTTTGAATACCTTGATTATGAATATGTAAGAGATTTGGGAGTTGATTTTGATCATATAACCTATAAAGTAAAATCCAACAATAAGAACAATTCTTTAGACGCAGTTAAAATACATAAAAGTCGACTTATCATATATGAAAACTTTGATTATATCTTAAAAAGATATGTTCCGTGTTATACCGAAAGCTTTTTACTAGATATTTATTTATTTGAAAAGATATACGTAGAAATAGAAAGACGTATTGAAAACCACAATTTCTTGTTTTATAAAGATGAATCTTTAGTACAACTACAAGACGCACTCTCTAGTGCAACAACTTCTTTAAGTGCACTTACTCAGAGCAATAATGATAGGGGAAGTGGCATTTTATCTTCTTTTTTGAGAAAACAAAATTCAAACAATCATAGTAAAGATATTTCTAATTTAAGAAACCTTAATGACTCATTATCACAGGAGCTTGCTAGGCTAAAAAGCAATCTAAATAATGAGGGAATGTTTTATACGGCCACCCCTAGTGCTAGTTTAGAGGTTATTAAATACGATCTTAGCTACTTAAAGGAGGCTTTAGCATTAATTAAGGCAAAAATTGGTGCAGATACTAAAGAGCCCTTAACCAGAAGTTTTAATGAGCAGGCTAAAGGACTAGGAAATGATGGTAAAGGTGATAGGAGTAATTATTACGATTTTCTCAAAGGTGTACAAGAACAAGTTGAGAACTCTTGTAATTTAAAACTTACAAAGTATTTTGGGCTTGATATGAAGTTTAATTCTCTGATTATGTTAAGTGAAGAACAAAAAGTGGAAAGAGATATAAAGCTAATTGAGCTTTACAGTAAATATAACCAGCTTATACAAAGTAGCTCATTTAATAATGAGGAGCTAGCGATGTTAAAAGAGAAATTATTCTCATTTTGAGAAAAGGAGTTAAAAGATGACTGAGAAAGAAGAAAAAGAAGACCTGCAGGCACAAGATAAAGAAGAGCAGCAAATTAAGGCTGATACTAAAGTTATCAGTGTGCAGGAATTTGAAGAGTACATGCGTTTTAAAGAGCAGGCAAATAGTAAATCCAAAGAGACAAGTCGAGATTTAAGTATAAATGAACGAATAACAAAAGAACTTGCAGAAGTTGAAGAGCGGGAGCGTATTGAAAAGCAATTGTTACTAGAGGCTGAGCGAATTAATGAAATTGATACACTTGCAAAAGCACATCTTAGCAATCATTTTAACAAAGAGGTGCTACTTGCAAAAGGATATACATTAAAAGACATTATGCAAGCACAACGTAGAGAACTTGTACGCAAGTTCGTTCCAATTGAGCAAATTAAAGCTATTGCCAAAGTATCAGACATAAGTCATATCGATGGAGAGATATTAGAGCAACTTGTTTCTTTAGCAAAAGTGAATATTAAATTAAGAAAAAATGCGAGTAGCAGTTCTTCTTCTGTTGACTCTATTAAGGGGAATATTGCTATTAAATCAGAAGAAAGAGCAAGTTTGCTTGATTCTAATTTTGTACCTATTAATTTCACAGAATTTGTACAAGCGATAAGTAATACATACAAGCAAAGACGAATTCAATTTTATGAAAATCTAAAAAGACATAAAAGAACAAGTATTGCCTAAAGGAGTTTTTAAATGAGTGATATAACAAAAATTAAACAAGAATTTGATAAGAAAGTTGCAGAAATTCAAGCATTAATGAAAAATCCCCAACAAGACTCAGGATTGCTTAGCAATTCTATTGATTTTAGAGACCAAAATCTAATTTTTTCCAATTCTGGTGGGGTTTGCACTAGCAGTAAAGACAAAATAGAGAATTACCCTGCTAAAGGGTATCCGTATAAACGGGGTGTTAAGCTTAGTTTTGGAGATGGAACAACCGAACTAGAAGTTGAGGCTGGTGGTGGAGACGATTTATATGGAGTGTGTTCCGATATAGATGAGTTTAGCGGTATGGCAACTGTTATACCAATTACAAATAACTTTACTGGGTATTTAACGCTAAAGAAAGATGGACAAAATGGTGTAAATCCAGGAGATAAATTAAATTTTAACCAACATGGGGAACTTGAAAAGGTCACTGGGGCTCAAAAATCTGTTAATGCAATAGCACTTTCAAAGGCACACAAATTAACTGAAGATTTATTTATAGTGCTTGCTAGTGTATTTGGGAATAGAGCAATAAAAGGGTAATAAATTATGGCTTTAAAAGGCAACATGCAAGTAGAAAATCTTGAGGCTGTTGAGGACCCACAGGTAGATTTAGGGGCACAAGTTTCCGCTGCTCCTAGAGCTAAACGGCAAGCAAGACAAGCTGAGGACGTACAAGGGGAAGATCCCTATTTGGAGTCAATTAGCGAGCTTGATGATGTTCTTTTAAAATTTAAAAAATATTCAAAATCAATGAGTTCAATTGAAAATAAGGTTTTTAGCAGTTCAAGTGGCTGTTTTAAATCCAAGAATGAGCGAGTTGATGCATATTCATTTGCATGTTCAAGTTATACAGACAAAATAGAGGAATACCTTTACGATCCAGCGAATAGTTTTCCATACAAACGCGGCGTTAAACTTGTTCCAAAAGAGAACTCTATATATGTTGAAGTTGGAGCTGATACTGATATGTATGGGATATGTGTAGATGTATGTGAGTTTAGTTGTACTGCATATGTATTGCCAATTACTAACAATTTTGAAGGGTATCTTGTTACAAGGAATCCAAGTATAAAAATAGGAGAAATACTAGACATAAATAATAACGGTGTTATTATCAAGGCCGGAGGTGGGCCACCAACCGCAATTAACATATATGCTCTATCTGATTCATTTACAATCAATTTTGCACCCGAAGATGGAAATCAAGATCAAAATAGATATCCTAGGCAAGAGTATTCTATTAATTTGATAAAAGTTGCAATTTTTGGAAATAGAGGCCTTGAGAAAACAGTAAATCCTGATGGTGGTTAAACTTTGGGCGAATAAAAGGAGGTAAATAAATGGGAGATACAACGCAATTAGTAAAAGAGTATCAAGAGAAAAGAAGTAAACTGGAAAAGTTTATGAAAAATCCCCAACATGACGCTAGTTTGCTTAGCAATTCTAATGAATTTAGAGACAAAAATGTAGAATTTTTTGCTTCTGGAGGCACTAGAACTAGTAAGTTTGACAAATTGGAAAATCATCCATTTTTGGGGTATCCGTACAAGCGTGGAGTAAAAAGAGTTATTCAAGAGGCTCAAGATAATCAAAGTCACTATGAGCCACATGTTGAGGCTGGTGGAGGTGAAGACTTATATGGAATATGCATTGACATAGATGAGTTTAGTAAAACAGCTACTATTGTGCCAATTACCAATAATTTTGAGGGCTATTTAGTGGCAAAAGATTCTACGGTTAAAGTAAAAGATAAACTTATTTTTAATAAAGACGGTGCTCTTGAAAAGGTGACTGGAGCACCAAATAAAGCAACTATTAATGCAACAGCATTGACTGATGCAAAACAAATTAGCAATGAGGTTTATTTAGTAAAAGTAGCTGTATTTGGAAATAAAGCTATGAGTAGAAATTAATAATATTTGGGAGGATTTAATATGGAATTATTTGATGAAAATTATTATGCAAAAGCTGTGGCAAATATCATAGGAGAAGTTAAAGATCCTATTATGTATAAATGGTTTTCGCCCGATCAAATTGAAGATGTTGATCTACAAATGGGATATCAAAAAACCGTAAAATGGGACGCGTTTTTAAATGCTAATCCTACAACAATTGCCAATGAGGTTAATACTATCTCAACTATTGGATTTAGTTCTGAAGTGGTAAGACTTAATTATTTGAAATTACAGTATAAATTCAGACATTTAAAGCAGACTTCTGAGAAATTTTATACTTCAGATTCATATATTGGGGACATTAATAATAATTTACTTCCTTTTGCTCAAGCGTATAAGCTTGCAAGTAGTGAAATTATTAAACTTATTAATCACTTTGTATTAACCGGGACTGTTTCGATTCAAAAAGATGGGAAAAATCAAAAACGCCTGCTTCCAAATATGTATGGGCTGCTTAATATGCCCGAGCAGATAAAAGAAGAGGTTGCTAGTGGTGATAAAGATAAAATGGATAAAATCTTTGAAAAGATTGAGGCTGGACTTTCAAAGTTAGAACTGGGCGACGAATTTTCCACCCCGATGATGGTAATAGTTGACCCAGCAACGTCACTTAAACTAGTAAAACCATACGCAGCAGCACAGGGTGCAGCAAGTAGTTGTGAAAAATGGGAAGATGTTTTAATTCAAACTATTAAGGCTATTAATAATAGAGAAGATGTTTACATTGAAACTTCAAACTTGCTGAAACATAAAATACTCATTTATCCACTAAATTCTGAACTTATTAAATTTAAACCTAGCAAGTATATGCTACCTACACCGAATGAACAAGTTGATAAAGACTCAACCGATGTAGCTCATTCATACATTGATTTTGTTTTAGGCGGTCTACTTGCTACTAGAAAAACTATTTTGCAAGTTAACATAAAGCAAAGTTAAAAGTATAAGGTAAGTGAAAATGAGTGAACAAGAAAGCTTACAAGCACAAGTTGCAGGAGAAGAAGAACTTTTAGTAACAAAACTCCATTCAGAAGTGTTATTGCTATTAGGAATAGACAAATTTGCACTAAGCAGGCAAAATTTTCTACTTCATTTATCCTTACTTCAAGCTATTCTAGTAACACGCGGTATTGATGCCAGTTCACTGACGTATGAACAAATATTTTTACTTACTTTCTACCATATGGGCTGCCAATTAAGAAAACAGGGAGTTGTTCGAGAATTTGAATTTGATAGGATCAAAAAAGAGAAATTCAATGAACTTGAACTTGATTATTATCCTAGTAGCAGTGGAGGCGAAGAAGGCGGCGAGGGGAGTTGTGGCTCAAACAAGAATTTTTGTTCACAACTTGATGCATTTTTAGAAAAACTAAAAAGAGAAACTTCAACGCCATCTTGTGTGGGGGTTGTCTAATGAATGGTGTTAGGAAAAGACTTTCTGATATGTCATTTCGCATGATCAACGTATTTAAGGATCCTAAACCCTTAAAGTTTTATAAAGGTACTGTTGTAAAGCTTGAAAATGATTCTTCTTATCAGAGAGTATTTGATAAAACTAAGTACATTGAATTTGCAGGAGTTATTATTGACATAAAGCCACAAGAACTTGCAATTCTTTATGATTCTGATATGTCTGATATTCAAGGATATTCCAAACTTTACACATATCAAGACCTTAACTATGAACCAAAAGACCGAATATCAATTGCAGATTTAGTTTACTTTGAAATATTTAGTATTGACTCTTCAATAGGATATTTTACTTTGGTTTTAAAGGAATTTATATGGACAAACTAGAATTTAAAATGGAATTGGAAATTGGGTGGTTTGGTGGTCGTGCAGGTATTGCTAAAATGCATGAAAAAGGGAGTAGCAATTTACCAGCAAGAAAACATTTAACCAAAATTGCTAGTAGTTCTGAGTTTAGAGAATATATCAATAATAGCTATATAAATTCTAAGTTTAATCTTGACCCTAAATCGGGAATGGAGGCTATTGGACAAGCTTTTATAAGATACTATGAAAATTATCTACTATCAGCACAAGTCACTCCAGCCTTAAAGGCTAATACAATCAAAAGTAAGTTTAAAAGGGGTAGTAACACTGCAGCAATTCCACTTGTTGATACAGCCAAAATGTTATCAGAGATTACTTATAAGGTAACACTTGAATGATTTTCACTTTAGATATGGTATTAAATCATTTAACCCAAATATTTAAAGGGTTTAAGGCATATGCAACTGAAAATAATTTTGAGTGCGATATCATAAATACCTACAATCATCCATATCTTTCAAAAATCACAGCTGCTAGCTCAAATATAATAGCATTGAAATTTGATGGTACAGAAAATCTATTTGATCATAATTATAGAGCCGGTGTATTTTATGAAAATGCTTTGGAATTTAGTATAAATTTTCAAATATATATTATTGCAATAGTGTTAAACGCCAAAGACTTTGACGCTAATTCACGCATGTTAATGCTTTATAGTATGCTTAGTGACTTTCTACACAATAAAGCTCATAAGTATAATTTGCCCAGTCTACAACCCGACTATATTAATAAAATTAACTTCTACATTTACCCAACATCTAATATGCAAACAGTTGGACTGATTAATTTAGGCACAAAATATAGCAACCATGCATACAGTGCATCTATAGCATTTAATGCTAGTGTAAAAGCAATTGAAATTTTAAAGGAGGAATACGAAATTGCCGCAAGATACAATTAGTGTAAGTTTGCTTGACTCTAGAATTCAAGCTAGTAGGCCTAATTATTATAATCCACTTTTGGTTTACAAAACAGCTAAAATCAAAGTTAATAAAGATGCTGCTAGCTATAAAATATTGAATTTAACCGTTAATAATTATGAAAAACAAATTGAAACTTTAGAAAAAGAGAATGGAAATGGAGAAGATCAGTTTGGAAAAGAAAAAACACTGCTTAAAACTGCAATGTCAAATTTTTTCAATTCAAGCGAAGAATCGTTAAAATCAGCCGATCTTTTCATTTATAAGGATAAGCCTGAAGAGCTAAAAAATTATCTTAAAGTACATAGACACACTTTTGTTGTACTTATTAACACTGAGGGAGATGCGTCAGATGATGGACTTAAAATTTACAAAGATGACTATAATAAATTCAAAAAGCCTTCAACTTTTTTTGTATTCTCGACTAAAGAACAAGAAATAAAAGAACTATTTAAAGATAAAGGCAATACTGAAAAAGAAAGAAATATTGCTGTTTACAGCAACAATAAAGACAATTTACACCTTAAATTTATAAGTCAATATCTCCATCAAGCTAGTATTTTCCATGCTGTAAATCCTTATGGCATGCCGCTGGCTGCTACACCACTTGTTGATGATACTGTAATTGGAAAGTTGCGAACTGCAAAAATCAACTTTTATTCACTTCTTAATGAAACTGGGCTTGATGGTGTACCTGCCTTTAAAGAAGGTGTTGACCTAGCTGGAGGTGCAATAGACGAACAATTTACATACCACTATATAAAAAACGAAGCGATTATTGAGCTTATTAGAATTTGGAACAAAAACAATAGGCAAAATAGCAAATTATCTGCACTACAACTTAGTGGAGCTAGAGACAATGCATATACTTCAGCAATTGAATGTTTACTGAAAAGGTTTGTGGATAGAGGACTGATAATAGAGTATAAAAATTTAAGGCTTACTCTTTCTCCTACGCCACAACTTAAATTAGAACTTAGCGTGAATATTACTTATAACTTTAGCATTAATGCTGTTGCTTTAGTAATTACTACTCAAGATATAGTTGATTATCAAAACAGCTTAAGTGCTTAAAAGGGGGGCTAAAAATGCAATTTTATGATTTAAGAGAAGTTTATTTTTCAATTGGTGGTACGCAGTTACATAGTGGCAAGCTAGAGCTTACAAGCGAACCTACAACAAGAGCAGTGATTAGTAGTGAAGATAAAGGTATGCCTGTAATAAGCTTAAGAGATCCCAAAACAATAACTTATGTTTTCAACATTGAAGTGACACTAGGTAGTCATGACTACATTTTGTTAACTGAACTTTCTGATGAACAGTTTTACAACATGGATGTGAGAAAAGAGGATAAAATGCTTGATTTAGCATTCAATGATAGAATTGCTACCAAAATTATTTCTAACTATGCAATTTTTACTGAAGAGCCTTCAAGAAGTTATTCTGCTGAGGCCGAAAAAGTATCTTTTGAAATTAGGGCTATTAATTGCCAAAAATCTAAACCAAACAACTCTTAAAAGGAGATTCTTATTATGATAATGAGATATAAAATGAAAATTTTAACTAAAAATAAAACTTATGAATATCCGCTGAGAGTACTTCCCGTCTATGAATGGGATAAAGTGCTAGGATTTAATCAAAGTGACGCTGTTTTAAAGCTTAATGAGGTTAAATACTTAAGAGAAATCACAAGCTTAATGATAAGTCCAAAATTTTTAGACGAATTCTATGTGATTTTGGATCAAAATAGAGAATTTATTTCTTATTATAAGGACTATCTTGTTGCAATAATTTACACTGCACAATTTAATACTTTTCATTTAGACAATGATCTAAAAAAGCCCGCTTTAGTATATTTGAGTGAGTATGAAAATAATGTTGGTGATTTTGTTGCTTTTGACTATATTAATGAAAATTTTGATTATGAAAAAGTAGCCACTTCACTTTCATCAAGTACATCAAATTCCAATGAGCTGGTTGCTAAATGAACAAAAGAAATAGAGATATTGATAAAGCTATTGCAAGTCTTGATGAGACTAGAAAAAAATATTTTAACTTGCTTGACGAGATTAAGAACGATAAATACTATTTTCCAGTAATTATGAATATTTGCTCATACGACTCGGTTAAAAAATTGCCTTATGACGAGCTTTTAGAAGTCAATAGACTTGCTGAGATTAAATTAGAAAAAGAATTGTATGAATTAATTTTAAGCAAGTGAGGACTTAGTGAGCGACAAATTCACCATTAAATTTAAAGGTATTCTTGATCATGCTGCAACAAAAAAGGCCATTGAACAAGATATTTCTAAAATGGAAAAATATCTTAAACCTAAAAAATCTAGTTTGGGTAGCACTAAAGATATTGTAAAAAATAATTTGTCGGACAAGAAAAAAGAACTTAGTAGACAATCTAAATTTGAAAGCTTAAGAGAGCGTGTTGAGAAATATAGACTTACACAAACTAAAAAACTTATAAAACAGGGCATGGGGTTTGAGAAAGCTAGAAAAGAGGCTTTCAGAAGATCTTTAATGTCTGATAGAGACAAAAGGCGTCTTGAGTATAAAGAACTTGCAAAAGAATCAAAAGCAAAAAGTAAAATGTTAGCGGCCTCTCAAGGAAAAGGACTTGTTGCCAAAATTGCTATAGGTAGTGCCCTAGGGAATATCATTAGCAACGCTATGAGTAAAGTTGGAGGAGGCCTTTTAGGTTTTGCTAAAAAAGCGGTTGAAGAAGACACCAAAACAAAAAGAACACAACTTCTCAATAAAGCGTTTTATGGTGATCCAAAAGAGAAAGAGGGTCTTTTAAAGATTATTGGCGGAATGAAGGGATTTGAGCGCGACCTAGAAAAAGAAGAATTCTTAAATCAAGCAAGTGTCTTTAAGGGTACTTTAAGGGATTTAGATATGTTAAATGAAACTAATTTGAAAAACGCAGTAGAATTTGCAGCTATGCTTAAATCCAGTGGTGCTATGAGCAGCGAAGATGCAGTAAAGGCTGTTAATAGTGTTCTTGGGGGTGATGGAAGTGAGCTTTTTGATCTATTAAAGAAGTCAGGTGTTGGAGACAAATATATAGAAGATGCCAAAATGGCCTGGCAAAGCGGGGCACAAGTAGATCTAGAGTCTAGAATTACCAAGATGATGGAAATGTTCGAGGATTTTAAATCTTTCGGCCTTACAAAAAAAGTCAATAATGCTGAGAGTATTCAAAGTAATTTGGCCTCAGCTGAGCAAACTCTTCAAAACTTAACCACTACTGTCTTGGACCCATTACTTGACCTCATTAATAAGATAACTAATTACTTTAAAGACTTTGCGTTTGAAACACACATTATTAATCCCATAATTAATGGCATTAAAAGTATTTTTAATCTTAATTATTTCTTTGCAAAATTAAAATCGATGCTACCTGGATGGATGGGCGGAGATGAGGGTGCGGCTCTAAAAAAACTACAAGAAGAAATTCAAAATCAAGACAATGCTAACAGCACACCATAATTTTTACAAAAGGTAATTACTTATGACAAGTAACAAAAAAATTGCTAACAATGCAGCTAACAAAATAGATATTAATAATAAAATTACTAACAATCATGATATTGAAAAGAAAAAAATCAAGGAAAAAATTAATGATATTGAAAAGAAAGAAATCAGGGAGATTACTCGAATAATAAGAGATGTAATAACCCAAATATTTGCCCTTTTCGGAGCAGATAATTTTTTAGTGTTATTTCCTAGAATGGATCTAAAAGGTTTTGGATATATTCCTCAATTGTTTTTTATAAAACCAAAAAATGAACTCATAACACGCACTTATAATACTAGTTGTTCTAAAAGACCAGTTATCAATTATTATGATAGAAAAGCGGAATATGTAAGCTACAATCCGGTAATGACTGGTGAACATATATCATTAAACGGGGGAATACTAACATCCTTATATAAGGATATGATTTCTTTACTCAAAATGACTGTTTTTGGCAATACTATGCTACGCTTTGACGCTCATCTTGTAAAAGAACAACTAGCCAATAGAATACAAGCACAAGTCCCTTTTAGTATATATAGTCCAACTTTTGGCCTTAAAGAATTAGCTGTAATTACAAGTCTTTCGTTTAAAGATACTCCTTTCATTGACGAAGTTGAGGTTAGTTTATCAATAGAAATAGTAAAAACATTTGCATTGGAAAAATATAAAGGATAAAAAATGCTGTTACTACAATATGATTTTAAAATTGAGTTCTACAATGTAGATACATCAAAAAAATCACCTGATGGAATTCCTTTCGCCGAAGAAATTCCTAAAATTATCATCAATACACAAGATGGAATTCATATTGATATTTCCATATCCAACGTGTATTCAAATATTCATACTATAAGTTCCAAACAAGCAAAAGTCGTACTTTGGAATCTTCCCTTAGACTTCACCGACGACATTAAATTTGGAGATATAGTAAAAATATATTATAAGAAATTTGCTCATGAAAAAAATTTTGATTTCATAATGGCAGGAACTTTAGGACCTCCTATGAGCACTGATTATCCGGGTGGGGATTTTAGTGTAGATCTTGATGTTCGTTTATTAACTAAAAGCAATTTCTTCAATCGCGAATTGGCAGGCAAAGAAGGCAAAAACTTTAAAGGCAAAACGGTGAAGGAGGCAATAGAATCTGTATTTCCCAATCGCAATATCCTTAATATGGATGAAAAAGATTGTCTTAAAATTATTGACAAAGATATTTATGCCACAACACCAAAAGAGTTTATTGACAAAATTAAAGGAACATATGTTCATAACGTAATAGCCGATATTGGTACTGGTTTACGGGGATATGAATGCTATCTGATATTTACTAATTATATAAAAAAGGGGGAAAATGTCCACTACGAGGCATTAGAAGACTATGGGCTTGAATTTATACCACAACAAGAAATTACTTTGGGCACAACACTCAAAAAAAATCTTATATTTTGGAACGCAAAAACATTTTTCACACATAAGTTAAATGTTGGAGATAAAGTCTCATTTATTGATGGACTAGGGAAAATGATAAAAACCACTATAAAAGAAACAAGTGCAAGGCTTAGCAATACAGGAGAGTGTTCATTAATATTAAAGTTAGAAGATGATTCTAATACAAAACGTAAAAAATAAAGGGGACTAGAATTAGAATGAATGAAGACTATGAAATTTACAGAATGAATCAACGCCTTTATGGCCAGGCATTGGCTCAAGAAGACCTTAAAAATTGGATTTATTCAAACATTTTTATAATTAAAATTGGCACTGTAAAGGAGTTTAAACATCAAACTCAAGAAGCTATTGTTACAATACCCGAATTTGAAGATTTAGAAATTCACACAAAAAATATCTCTAATATCAGTTTAGAACTATCAAAAGGTGATTGCGTTTTACTACTTCAATCAAGCATTAATATTTTTGATAAAAATAACGATATTCACTTTGACAAACATCATTTTTATATACTTAGTGCAATTAGCCCAAAGACTTTAAATCTAATCTCTGATACTGTTAAAATTAGAGCGAATAATAAAATTGAAATAGCAAACCAAACAACTAGCTTAAAAAAAATTCTAGATAATATTGTTAGTGCTATCAATGGTATAAAAATTATAGGGGACTCAGTAATTGACGAATCAAGCTTAAAAATAGCAACCGCTCAAATTAATTCTGATATTAATAGTTTGTTTAAGTAATTTTTGCTAAATATGGTATAATTACTAGTATGGATTTAAGATTAGGCAATAATTTTGAATTGGTATTTAATAACGATTTATCACTTGTTGATGGAATTGATGAACAAAAACAAAGATTTTTGATATTTTTAAAAACCTTAAGGGGTAGTTTAAGCTATGCTCCTCATTGGGGATTGGACTATTTCTTGCTTTTAAAGCTGTTAAAAATTAACAATCTTCACGCTGTAAAAAATTATTTTCATGAAATATCTAAAGAGCTTAACTTAGATTTAATAAATATTTCAACTACTATACAAGACAACAAAGCACATATATCCTTTTTTTTCTCCGGCGATGTTTTGAATATGGAGTTTAATTTATGAGCATAGTTTTTGATTCTGATTTTGGCATTTTAAAACGTACAATTAAGGATATTGTAAGATCGAAAAGAGAATATTTGCGTGTAAATTATGGGATTAATATTGATGATAATCAAAGCTCAATTTATAACATTATTGCGTCTTCTTTAGCATTAATTGAAGAAGAAATAATTGATGAGCTTAATCTCTTTTTTTCTAAAATGAAACCAGGTGGTACTTATTGGGCTGCTATTGAAGAACACATTTCTTCTAAAAGCACAACTTACAGTGCGGTTCGCACGGCTTTACTTAATCTTGATGGGATTGAGTACACTAATATTAAAAGTGCAGCTGGTAAAGCCAACATATATCTAATTCTAAAGGAAACTTTACTAGACACTAGTAAATCTAATATTAATAGTCCTGAATTTAAAGCAAAACTTTGGGAAACATTATATCTAACAACTCCTAGTGGTACTTTACTTGAGGGAGACATAGAAATTGATGGTCTCAATTCAACTGGACAACGTAAATCCTATAAAATATCACTAGGGAAAAGAAAATATGTTTACATGAAAGTAAAGTATAAACTTGACCTTAAAAACTATCTCTACTTAAACATAGACTCTCAAATTAGGGACATTTATTCTAGGATTATTTCAAATAACTATTCTGATATGGGAATTAGCTTTGAATATCAAGACTTTTTTGCTCCAGTTAATGAAGTTAAAGGAATTAAGTTTATGGAAATAAGTGCTTGTATTAAAGATACAGACACTGAGAGTATTACAAAAATTGGTGATAGCGATTTTAAAAAAAATCAAGATATTGCCATTAATGATGACACAATGCTACTTTTCAATATGACAGATAGATTGCTTATTGATATTGGATAGTTAACAAATATGAAAATACCCAATCTTTTCAAAAACACCGAAATTCATAAATTTATACGTACAGAAACAGAATATGCACAAGCATTGCTTAATGAACTTAAGTCCCTTAATTCCAACTTCATATCCATTAATGTAATAGAAAATATAAAATCAAGATATATTGCAATATGGATATCTCAAGTTTTATCTATCTTTTATGCAAAAACTCAAACTTTACAAAGTATTACAAGCAATATTAATAGTGTTATTTTTGCTTTACGTCATATTGGCACTGACGAGTCATTTAGACTGATTTTCAAGACCTTTTTAAATGTGGACATTGAAGTTACTACTCCTGAAGCTGGGGTTATTGATATCTCTTTAAAAGGGGTAATAAAAACAAACTTTACTACATTTATTTCGCCTAGCACTAAGAAAGGAAAACGACTAAAAAAGATAATTCTTAGAGAAAAGAAGCCGGGATATGCTGCATCTAAAAAGGCTTTAGTATTCAACTCACTTCCTAAGGGCTATGATCATTCAATTTATGCTTTTATTAAGAGAATTATTCCTATTGGTAGAGTTCTCAAAATTAATAATACAGATGGTAACAATATTATAACTTTTAACAACTAAGGAGGTTTTATGGCTGATGATCAAGAAAAATTACTAATTGATGAAGAAGAAACGGTTCAAATAAAAGATTTAAATAAGGTTACGACCGTTAACGATACTGATCTTTTACTGCTTGATGATGGAGCTGCAAGCAGTAATGCTATCACCTTTAAAAACTTTTTAGATGCTTCTAAAGACAAAATATTTAAAGGAGAGGGATTAGACTATTTTAAGCAGATAATTAAGTCTACAATTGCCGAAGAACTTGCAGCTGATAAAGATTTTGTAGAAAAAATTTATGCTAAAATAACGGACAAATTAATTAACAACGATTCTACTAATATTTCTAACCTTTTTAGTAAAATTAAATCACGCCTTACAGATAGCATATCATCAGCCACTTTATCTAGAAGTGATCATCTTTTGATAATGCCTTCATCAGATACTATTCAAAAAACACCCGTTCCTAAACATATACTTGGAGTACCATCAAATCTTGCTTATGGCAGCATAACTAGAAGTACTACACTTTATCCTTCTGACTATGAGAATAACGCGATATTTATTAATATGGAAGACAATGATGATGTAACTCTTATTTTTTCTAAAAGTTACGATAATTCTCCCGTTTATCTTGATATTGAAATTCAAGTAAAAATCAATGATAATAGGATGCAGAAAAAATCATTAAAACTTCAGTATTCTGATGAAACTACATACAATAGGGTTTATGAAATTGCGGGCCCCCGCGGACTATTCACCAGAATTCCCATTTATAAAGGATGGTATGTCCAAAAAAGAGCCTCCTTGTATGGAGATCCAGTCCCAGATCTTTTAAAACTGTAAACTTTTTAGCAAAAATTATGATTTTGGTATATAATATACGTATAAAAATAAAAAATTAAAATGAAGGATTAAAAAATGGATACTATTAAATTAACCGAACTTCTTATCAATTTAAACGAAATTAAACTTATAGCGGTAATGATTTTTGTAACAGTGCTGGTTTTAGGAGTATTAATTCTTCTCAAGCCTTTACTAAAAGACATATTGACTATTGTAATAGGCAAGATTTTTAAGAATGGTAATGGTAATGGCAAAAATCACATTAAAAAAAGAGATTAACTTATGAAATTATCCAAAGATAATGTTGAGCTTGGACTTACGTCTTTATCAACCCTTATTGATATATTTTCTAAATTTGAAGATGAATTTGATGAAATTGCACATAAAGGATTCTTTTTGGTTTATGAGCTGTATTCTCATTATAAATTAATCTATACAGCAAATATGGAAAGACTTGAGAGTGCATTAACCCCAGCAATAAATGCGGCACTCGCTCCATTAAATGAAAAAATCAATCAATGCATTGACTTAGTTAATTCTGATGAAAAAAATCTCAAAATATCTAATGATCTGAAATTCAATCAGGAAGGAAAACCTATCTATAAGGAAAGAACAAATAATGCAAAATAACACTATTGGTTTAGGACTTAATTTACTATCCAGCTTAACTAACATAGCTAAAACTGATACAAACATAGATCATAATTACATTAATACTTTTAGTAAAGTAATAGATTTTTTCTACAAAACATATATAAGCACACTAAAATCTATGGAAACAGCTGAGTCAACTAAAATATTTGAAGAAATACAAGACATTTTAAAATACAACATTGAGATAATAGAGGCTATCTCTACTGACAAAAGCAAAAGAATTATCACTTCACTTAAAGCAACACGTAACAAAATCATGAAAGAATATATCAAAATACTTAAAAGAGGTGAAAATGCTTAAAAGATTGCATTGTCTGCTAATTGTTTTGTTACTATGTTGCACCACTATTGCCAACCTACCAGAAGAGCCAAAACCGCCAATTATTCCAACACTAAAATCTTTAGCTAAATATGAAACACAACTTTCAGAGTATGTTATGTACCTAGTAACATTTTTAGCTAAAACAAAAGTCAAAGTTAATGACCCAAATTATCCAGAATATCCTTATCCAGATTTATCAACACTAAAAGACGAACACTCCATAACTGCTGTAAAACATAATATCAACATATATTTAGAGTACATTAAAAAAACAAAACCAATAGCGGAAAAAGTCTATAATAAATATTCCCAGTTAAAAATGTAAATTACAAAAAGGTTTTTCTTGCAAGAAATTCTACTTTACATATAAAAATCTCTAAAGCCAATTAATCTAAAATAGTGTATAATATGACTATAAGGGAAAATTTTATGGAAACAGTGTCAACAAATATTGCAAGTGTAACTCAAGAACAAATATATAAAGAATTTATTAGACTGGGCATGGAACAACTAATAGCACAAGATTTATCTAAAAGATATTATCACAATGAGCTAACATATAGAGATTTAGAAAATTTAGAAAAACAATTTGATATAAAATTTGATAATCTTGTTTCTAAAATAGATGGTGTCAAAAATGAACTTAACACTAAAATTGATAATGTAGAAAAAAATTTACAAAAAGATATATCTAATTTAGATATCAAGATAGATAATGTAGAAAAGAATTTGCAAAAAGACATATCTAATTTAGATACTAAGATTGATAGTGTTAAAACCGAACTTAATACTAAGATTGATACTGTAGAAAAGAATTTAAATGCCAAAATAGATAGTGTTGAAAAGAATTTAAATGCCAAAATAGACAATGTTGAAAAGAATTTAATGTCTCTTTCAGAAATGCTTAAATGGGTATTGGGAATTATGGGAGCAATGTCTATAACAATGATAGCAGGGCTAATATTTGCTTTTATTTCCAAATAGCTACCACCTCACTTAAAACATATCAATTCAAATAATAATTGTTTATCCAATATTTAGTATTAATACTTAGTTAAGTGAATATTAATAATAAAAAAAGGAGTAACAATGAAAATCATCAACATATTATTTTGTTTATTTTTACTAATGCTAAACGGCTGTAATTCTAATGATAATGACACTTTAAAAAACAATGCCCAACAAACAAAAAGCCGGAGAAAACGTGATTTAACCCAAAAAGAAGTAACACAAGAAAAACCTAAATCTAAAGAAGAACTACTTAGAGAAAAGCTAAATGATGATCAAAAAACACAACTTGACTGGTTAAAAACCGCTTTAACTGATGCTGGAGAATTTGATAAATTTTTAGAAAACAATGAAGATAAAATAAAATCTGCACTTGATCATATAAAAAGTGAACTTGATAAATGCAATGGAAAAGAAAATGGGGATGTTCAGAAAAATACATTTAAACAAGTAGTTCAGGGAGCTCTTAAAGGGGGAATAGATGGCTTTGGTGCAAGCAATGCAACTACTACATGCAACGGTTCCTAATAGCTATTAGCCCCCTATTTGGGGGCTTTAATCTTGCTATGCTGCAAATATCTCATCAAACCGTTCGTATTCTTTTAAGATACTAAAGAATATTAATGGACTAGGGCCATAAATAGGCCTCTTAAGCCCCATAAACCTTTCAAAATCTTGTAAATCCTTTAATCTATTATTTTTCTTGAAATAGTTTTTTATAATCTCGGCCCAATAGTTTATGCTTTTAAAATCACTATTTTTCTCAAAATACGAGATTAAATCAGATTCAATTTTCTTGATATCATCAAAATTATTGGGGTCTATATTCTGAATAAAGCTTATTTTTTGAATAATTGAGTTTATATTATCTTTTGTTGTAGGGCTATTTACCCAGTCTTTTATATTAGACAAAGCTTCTTTAAAAACACCGTAATAATAAAGCCTATCTTTTTTTTGTTCTTGCTTAATATCTCTTTTCTGGTTTTGAATAGTGTTATTTTTTTGAATTTGATTAATCTCTTGTTTTTGTTCTCTTTTTTGTTCTTGCTTTTGATTAACACTAACTTGCTTGCTAGACATAGAATTTTCGTTTTCGTGGTTATTGTAAATAGGAGCTGCATCAGTATCTATTTCACTTTCTATACCAAGAGCTGCAACTAAAGCATACCTTTTGACATAAGTAATGCCTGAACCAAACATCTGATACACTGTATTTGTAACTTTAGACCCATTTTCATTGTTCCATTGTAAATTTTCTGTAGGAATTCGCGTATCAAAAGAAAATTCATATCCAGTACTTGTACTGTAGAATGTAGTCCTAATATAATCAACTATGCCATATTGACCCTCTATAGAAATTGGATATTGCTCAATATCAAGCTCCAAATTGTGCTTTTTAATAACATTTTTAATTTCTCTAACTATTTCATTGAAATTTTGATATTTATATCCATATCCTTTAAGACTTTTGTCAATCCCTGGTAAATTCATTTTTAGGGTTTTCATATCTTTTCTGAAGCTTATTTTTGCTTGAATATTATTTTGTATTTCTTGATTATTGTTTGAAAGATTTTCCATCTTTTTCCTCCTTGTTTGTATTAATAAATATAAGTATATAGCAAAAACTATTTTTGCCAACTTTTTTACAAAAATTTTTACAAAAAAAATAGGGCTTAGCTAAATTCTCTATTATCTACTAAAGAAATTAGTTAAGCCCGTGCTAAAAATTTTTTTGCAAATTCAAACAAGGTAGTTAAAACTGAAAAATGTTCAAATAACTACGCTGTTTGTAGTGTAGCCCAATTTTAAATTAAAATCAATTTATATTTTCACTGAATTAAAAATTTCTATATTAATTTAACAAAATTAATAATTAAAATTTAATATTTTTTTAGAAAAGTATTTACTTTTAAATCAAAATTTTGCATTATAATAGTAATTATTAATAATTCAAACAAGGAGAAAATATGAAAGGTTTTCTAAATAATGCGAAAAGTCCAACTTGCTACAACAAACACCAACACAAATTAATATCTCTTACTTCAACACTAGATTATCTAAACAAAAAAGACAAGAAATACACGCAACAAAACATACTCTATTACTTTAATGAAAATTTAAAAAGAAATGGGCTAGCTCCCACTACACTAAGAACAATGCAAAATTATCTTTACAAATTAGAAAAAGTATTAAAAGTCACAACTAATTACTACCAACACTTAGGTGTAAATTGTGGAACTGAAATTTACTATAAGCTAAAGTATCCTAAAAAAGAATGTTACCAGAAAATCAACAAGTACTTTAAAGAACGAAAAAACTCTAGATTTAAATCTAGAGTTAATAAACATTTAAAAGACAATGTTTCTAAAAATGGTAGTGTAAATTCAGTGGAGTGTTTAAGTAATAAAAATAATATAAAAGAAGAAAGAAAGATTAAAGAAATAGAAAAATATCAACTAAGAAATTATTTCAATAATTGTAACTTTAAAACGGAAGAAGCTCTTTCTATTTTGTATTTAAATATTGATAAAGATACTAAGATTGAGGCAATAAATATCTTAAAACAAAATGAAATTGCCCTAATAAAAAAATTCAATATAAAAAAATCTTGCATGAAAGAAAAACAAAAAAAATTAAAAGAAATTCTATACAACACTAGGAAAAAATTAGAAGAAAACGGGTACAATCCTAAACAATTAGAAATAAATTTACAAAAAGTATACGAAAATTACAAATATAAGCCCCATTTTATTATTGAAAATCATAAATATAGCGATTTAAACAATATAAAGCGTAAATTAGAAAAGTCGATTAAAAGAAAAAAAGAAAATTCTCAACAAAATTATCAAAATTTAAAGGAAAATATTTTCAATATCCTTATTGAACAACTAAAAAAAGAAACAAATATTGAAATTCTAAAGCCTATTGTAAAAGAATATTTGAATAACCAAAAGAAAATAGAATACAATAAAGTATTTGGTACATATCATCTTGAATTATCAGAAATAATAAAAAATGAAAAAAATTCTTTAACCACAGAAGAATTTAGCATAAAGGCCGTATAAGGATTTAACATGGAAACTGCACCAGAACCTATTGAAACTGTAAAAAAAGGTAAATGTAAAGTTGAATGCCAAAATAAAGAACGCTTTATTTTGATTGAAAAAGAAAATGGTAAAGCAATGTACCATACAAAAATAATGATGGATATTTACAAATTTGGAGTTTATGAGAAAAAACATGAATTTAGACTATCATTGAGGGCCTTATTTAATGGAGAAAGAATTGTTGAAGAAACTCATTTGTACCCAATTAAAGAAGGAGATAAGTTTATTGGTATTTTTTATGGCTACAGAAAACCAATAAAAAAGCCATTAATAAAGTATCAAATAAACGGGGCTAGAAAAGCATATGCATTAGCAAGGGCATATTATATGGAATTTAGATTTAAAGCCGGAAGTGTTTTTTGCTATTTTAAAGGGCTATATCGATTATTAGATAAAAAAAGAACAAATAATCATTACAACAAAGTTTTATTTAGTATGTTTACGGATTTAGAACAACAAGTATATAAATTTTATGGGAAAAAATACCCGGAACAAGGACCGTTAATAAAATGGATACTAAAAAACCTAAAATAATAACAATAGCGTCAATCAAGGGCGGTGTTGGGAAAAGTACGAGTTCAATAATATTTGCGACATTATTAGCTCAAAAATATAAAGTATTATTAATAGACCTAGATACTCAAGCATCTACTACCAGTTATTTTTGTAAAAAACTTGAAAATCAAAAAATTGATCTTGTCAATAAAAACATATACAGAGTATTAAAAGATACATTAGATGTAAATAATGCAATTGTAAATATTAAAGAGAATTTAGATTTAATACCAAGTTACATAACTTTGCATAAATTTTCAAATGAATTTATACCCCATCAAGAGTTGAGATTAAAAGATAGTTTAATCTTTTTAAAGCAAGATTATGATTATATAGTAGTAGATACTAATCCTAGTTTAGATTTTACTTTATCAAACGCTTTAATAACTAGCAATTGTGTAATAGTTCCAATGACGGCAGAAAAATGGGCAATAGAAAGTTTAGATTTATTAGAATTTCATATTGAAAATTTAAAAATAAAAATACCAATTTTTCTTCTTGTGACAAGGTTTAAAAAAAACAATACTCATAAAGAATTATTAAAATATGTTGAATCTAGGGAAAGATTTTTGGGATTTATTCATGAAAGAGAAGATTTAAACAAAAAAATTGCGGGCAATAATGAATTCAATATGGATAAAGACTATATTAATGAATATAAAGAAGCATTATCAAAATTTTTTGAGATATATTAAAAAATTTATTATAAAAAAAATCCAGATTCTGGACTTTTTTGAAATAAAGGAGATTTTTTATGAAAATAGAATTAAATAAAAGAATTTTGGCATCAGGGATAGATCCCGATGGTAAAAAAGAAGTGATTACCAATGAAGATAGAATTGCTCATTATAATGCTTTGAAAGATAGATTAAAGGCTAATTTTAGAAAAGAAATATATCATAAATTGGATAGCATCAAAATTTTGAAAGAAATAAAGGATAATCAATATTATAAAATTGATGGATATAAAAAATTTGACTATTTTATAAAAGATTATAAAATAGCTAGAAGTCAAGCTTATAATTACTTAAAATTAGCAACTGCGTTGCAAGAAGGAATTCTTAAAGAAGATTATTTAATAGAAAATGGCATTCATAATTCTCTTGATTTAATAAAGGATAAAGAAAGTCCAACATTAAAAAAGTCTAAACAAAATCCAATAAAACCTCTAAGATTTCAACTTAAAAATCAAGAAAGTTATGATTTTTATAAAAGCAATGCTAAATTTACGGGATTCTTGTTAGATAAATTATTTATGGATAAAAAAGAAATAATTAAAATAATTATGAAAGAATATAAACAATTAAAGGGATAATATGGAGGTTGTATGAACAATTTAGCTAACAGAACGTTTAACATAGGAAATATAAAAAACGAATTTTTAGAAATAGGATTTAGCGAAGAGGCAATAGATTTTGTTTTTCTTCATAATGATAATTATAACTTTGAGTTTTTAAAAGAGAAATTGATTAATTTAGAGAAGAATTTACAAAAAGATATATCTAATTTAGATATCAAAATAAATAATGTTAAAAACGAACTTAATGCTAAAATAGATAGTGTAGAGAAGAATTTACAAAAAGATATATCTAGTTTAGATATCAAAATAGATAGTGTAGAAAAGAATTTACAAAAAGATATATCTAGTTTAAACACCAAAATAGATAGTGTAGAAAAGAATTTACAAAAAGATATATCTAGTTTAAACACCAAAATAGATAGCGTAGAAAAGAGTTTGCAAAAAGATATATCTAATTTAAACACCAAAATAGATAGTGTAGAAAAGAGTTTGAATCAAAAACTTAGCATGGGTAACAGACTAGTACATTTTATGATAATAACAGCAGCAATTCTAGGTCCAATTTTAAATGCCCTATTTATGAGGTATTTACAATACATCAAATAATGATGTATTGTATAATTTGATTTTTAAAATGGTACATTATAATATTGATGAAGAGTATTATTAATTAACACTTAATTTTTGCTTTTTCATAAAGTAGAACTTATTTAAATTTTTTAACAAGATAACTTAAATAAGTTCTTTTATTTTAACAAATACAAATTGATTTTAATTCTAAATTGGACTATACTCAATTATTGAAAAGCTTTTTAAAATTATTTTAATAAGTGAATTCGGTTAAACCCTAGCTTTATTAAGTTCTTTAACAAGAGAATTTAATAAAGCTTTTATTAATTATAATAATTTCTGTAAAAAGTTGGCAAAAAACAATTTATAATATTATTATAAATATTATAGGAGGGATATGTTATTATAAATCCGATTTAGTTTGGGCTTAACTAAGTTCTTTTGTTTGAGAATATAGTTAAGCTCTTTTTTTTATAAAAATTGTTATAAAAAGTTGGTAAAAATAGTTTTTGTTATATATATGTATGTGAATAGCTAAAAAAGTGTATTGCTATCAAAACAATCCAATTAAGTTGGGTTTAGCTAAGTTCTTAGACAAGAGAATTTAAATAAGCCCAACTATTTTTTTTGTAAAGATTTTTGTAAAAAAGTTGGCAAAAATAGTTTTTGCTATATACTTATATTTATTAATACAAACAAGGAGGAAAAAGATGGAAAATCTTTCAAACAATAATAATCCACAAGAAAATATTCAAGGAGAGCTCAAAATGATAAGTATTAATCAACAAAGTTTTACTGGTTGTGAAATATTTGAGGAAAAATCTTCTCCCATTAAAGAAAAAAGTAAATTAAGTAAGATAGGCAAGAAATTGCCAGGAATAAGTAGTCAAGAATGTTTTAGATTTAATCGCAATATTGATTTTAGTGTGCAAAGAAACAAGTTAGATAAATACGGTGCTAGTGAAGTAGGCAATATTCTTGTTGGTGGTGCGGGGCTGAAAGATTTAATGATAAACAGAGTGCTTAAATATTTTAATATGAGTCTACCTTTTGAAGAAAATTTATATATGCTCAAGGGCAAAGAGTTAGAGAATTTAGGATTTAGAGAGTTTGTTAAAGCATACGGTGATAATATTGATATTTTATATAAAAATAAATATGCCAACGGAGTTGATAAGTATAATTATTTCAAAAAAATGGGCAGTTCAGAAACTTTAGTGGGCTCAACAATTGATGGCTGGTTTATTAATAATAATGGCGATTTAGAACTATTAGAGATTAAAAGTAGCGACTCTAATTATATGAGTAGTGCTATTGCTGAGTACAATAAAAATGGCAATTTTTTAAGCAGTAAATATTTTTTCAAATATTATGTACAAGCACAAATGCAGCTAGCATGCACTGGGCTTGAGTATTGTAATTTGTTCTTTTTAATAGATGCTGCACCAATTAACTGTAAGATTAAAAGAGATGAGGCCTTAATATCAAAAGTGTTTGAATTTGTTAATAAATGTGAATTAGAAATTATAAATTTGAAAAAAGATATTTATAGTAACTATAGAGAGGAATACTTAATGGCACATAATTTTAACGAGGATACGTTTATAAAACTTGTTGAAGATTTAGTAGAAAGGAGTGATTTTTATAGTTCTGGAGTTGAGTTTGATTGGGCAAGAGAATTTATAGAATATGTTGATTGTACAGACCTTGAAATTAAGGATAATCAATCTGCTGAAAATCTTGCGTATGATTTAATGGAGATTGATAGTCTACAAAAAGAATTAAATAGAATCCAAAACGAAAATAAAAAAAGAGAAAAGCCCATTAAAGATAGGTTGAAGATGCTAATTTACAATATTACAAATACATATCCACTAATTGAGCAGCTAAATTATAAATTTGGAGAGTTTGTGTTTACTCTTGACCCTAAGAAAAGGGCAATATCAGATAGATTGAAGGGACTACTACCAACAAGTGGTACAGTATTTTTCCCTAGCAATATAGCATTTACAAATAGTGTTAGTGTCCCCATGTGAATGGGTGCACTAAAAAATTAAAAAAATAAATTTAATATAGGAGGATTAATTAATGCTTATTAATAAAATAAAACAAGATAATAGAACTTTAAGACCGGAGATACAAAAATGGGGTTGTTACTTTTTGTGTCTACATTATTATACAAGCCTATTTAAGAAACGTGAATTTAATGCTTATGAGATAAATGCAGCGTATTATAGATTTATAGGACTTGGATACATTAAGAGTAATTGTTTTATTATAAATCCATGTATGATACTTAATTATTACGGAATTAGAAGTAGCGTGAGATATGAATCTTTAAATTATTTAGGTGCAGCCAATGAATTTGAAATAAGTGAAGTTAAAATCGATAAGGTTAATGGATATCACTTTATAGCAACAAAAAATAAAGAAATATTATATGATTCACTTGACTTGAAGCCTCGTGGGAAAATATTTAAAGTAACTTCAAAGCGTATATTTAGACTAAAGTAGTTTTTTTAAAGTTTAAGGTTATTTTTCATGCATTTATAAGCGTGAATTTTGTTAGCAGCAGAGAGGCCGTAGATATTATCAATTTCGGAAGTTGAATGATATTTCATAAGTTCTTTAATTTGGAAAGAATTATAACCATTAGATTTTAAATATGAAATAAACAAATTTCTAAATAAATGGAGAGATTTATTGGCACGAAATCCTGATTTTTTGAGAAGATTTTTAAATTTTCTAGAAATATTGATAATATCAATTTGGTTATCTTTAAATTTATGTTTGGTTTTTTGGAAAAGATAAGTACGCCGTGAGTCAAGATTTTTTTCGTTAAAATAATTTTCGTGAGCTTTTTGAATAGCCTCAAATTCTTCAGATTTGATGACAATTTCTCTAATACAAGTGACATTTCTTTTTTTAGCTATATTAACTTTTATATTGTAAAAAGTTTCTCCAGTTTTGTTTAATAGAGGAGTAATATCTTGCATTTTTACTTTTTGAATTTCGGCCCCCCTACACCCACTTATTGCGAGTAGATGTAGAAACCAACCAGAAATAGGGTCAATTTTTTTTAATGTTTTAACGCATTTTTCAATTATTTTGATAGCTTTTGGGGTCAAATAAAACTTAGGAGTTGGTTTTGAAGCTTTTTTAGTAGGCTTAGAAGAAATTTTTAGTGAATTTTTAAGAATTTTATTTTCATTTAGCACATTTTGATAATCTTGAAATAGTTTGAGCATAAAATCCATGTTGAAATTATTTAAATTAAAATAATTATTAGTGTTCATAAAATCCTCTCCTTGAAGGTGTTACTTTTAAATTAAGTAAAAGTAATAAAAATAGATAAAAATAGTAATTTATATTGTACCAAAAACGAAAAATTTTAGTCAAATTTTGTGAGTTCTCATTGCATGAGAAATTTGGGTTGTAGGGAGGCTGTTATAAATAGAATGGGCATTTTCTGAGGGTGTCGGCTAAGAAAGACTACATACTTTAGCTAATATATAGCAAAGACTTTGAAATTTAATTTGTATGTGTTTTATAGTCTTTTGTAATGAGTAGTGCATTTGCAATGGAGAGATTTTGGGGAGTTGTTTAAAATTACATTTGCGTTTTGTTAAAATGTAACAGCTGAATGTAACAAAATTATATATTTAAATCTTTGAAATATTGCATTTATTATGTATTGTGGTATGATTAGGACTTATGGAGAAATTTATGAATAAGAAAATGAAAATGTTTATTATTTGTGCTGTTTTTATACTTATAGGTGCTTGCAAGATTCATACTTCATATGATGAGCAAAGCAATGGAGAGGTAAAGGTCAAAAAAATAGAATTCTCTGAATTTACTGTAAAAATTAAAAATAAGAATAATAGTAATAACTGGGCAGACTTAGGAGATTTAGTTGTAAGAAAAGAAAAAGATGGTATTGAAACGGGTTTAAACGCTGGGGGACATTCGGCTACATTCTTTTCATTAGAAGAGGAAGAAATTAATAACTTTATAAAAGCAATGACTGAAGGTGGATCATTTAAAACTAGTTTGTATTATGGATATAATGACGAAGAAAGTGATAAAAATGTCATTAAGAATAAAGAGATAAAAACAAAGATAGAAAAAATTAATGATACTGAATATATTACATTTTTAGGAGATAAAATTAATAACAGTGCGGGGGGAGACAAAATAGCTGAATATGCAATATCACTAGAAGAGCTTAAAAGAAATTTAAAATAGAAGTTAGAAATATAGGAGAGAGCGTATATGAATAAAAAAACAATTATTATTTGTGCAGTTTTTGCGCTGATACTTTCTTGTAAGAATTATGCAATTAAAGATTTAGAACAAAATGCAAAAGGGAAAATTAAAGGATTTATAGATAAGGCTTTGGATCCAGCAAAAGATAAAATTACTTCAAGTAGTTCAAAAGTAGATGAATTAGCAAGAAAATTACAAGAAGAAGATAAAATAAAGGGTGTAGAAGAAAACAATAAAGATGAATTAATGCAGGGTGATGATCCTAATAGTGGTGTAATAAATTCGTCACCAGTATTGCCAGAAAATAGTCAAGATAATACACCAATATTAAAAGCAGCGGAACAAAGTGATGGTCAACAAGAAGAGAAAGTGAAAAAAGTAGAAGAATCCGAAGCTAAAGTTGAGGGAAAAGAAGAAAAACAAGAGAATACAGAAGAACGAAACAAACAAGAATTAGCTAAACAAGAAGAAGAACAACAAAAACGAAAAGCAGAACAAGAAAAACAAAAAAGAGAAGAAGAGCAAGAAAGACAAAAAAGAGAAGAAGAGCAAGAAAGAAAAGCTAAGGCAGAAAAAGAAGCTAAAGAAAAAGCAGAAAGACAAAAACAAGAAGAACAACAAAAACGAAAAGCAGAAAAAGAAAGAGAAGAACAACGAAAAGAGGCAGAAAAAAGGCAAGTTGATAACGAAATTAGAACACTTACAGGCAAAATAGATGAAATCAATAGAAATATTGATGTTATAAAAGAGCAAACTAGTGTGGGGGCACAAGGTGTTATAGATAGAATTACAGGGCCTGTATATGATGATTTTACTGATGGGAATAAAGCTATATACAAAACTTGGGGGGATTTGGAAGATGATAACGACGAAGGATTAGGAAAGCTATTAAAAGAATTGAGTGATACTAGACATAATTTAAGAACCAAATTAAATGAGGGTAATAAAGCATATATTATTGATACTAGAAGCACTGAACCCCAATTAAAAGAAAATGTAAGTGTTAGCGAAATTAAATCAGACTTAGATGAACTAAAATCAAAATTAGAAGAAGTTAAAGAATATCTTGAAGATAAAGATAATTTTGAAGAAATTAAAGAATACGTTGCTGGTAGTGAGGATAATTATGATGAAGAAGATTAATTTTAGATATAACTAAATTTTGTATACACAAAATAACAACTAGTAAAAAAATGACTAGTTGTTATTTTTTTGTAGATTTCATTGTTATAAATATAGAAATGTTTTCTATCAAAACTTTCATTCAAAAAATGCCAAAAACTATTGCTCAAAATATTGTTTATTTATATACTCTCTAGAGTTATGATGAATATAAATGAGATTTCAGATTTTTATGATAATTTATATAAGAAAACAAAAAAAGAAATAGATAAACTTATAAACAAGCTCTATTTAACTAGCCAAATAACTCTAAAGCAAAAAAGACAAATATACAGTGCTGTTGAAAAAATGCAAAAGTACGTAATAAAAACCGGAAAAAGTGTTTTTTTAGAATCGGAAAAAGAATTTGTTAAAGACACTTTGAAAAGAAAAAATCTAACAAAAAAATTTCAAAGTTTCAAAGTTGATTTTAGCTACAAGGAAGGAATGCTAGAAAAATGTTTAGAAAGATTAGGAGAAGATAAATCTATCGAATTTTTGATTTTTGTTTGCCAAATTCTTAATGGGATAAGAGAAAAAGTATCAGAATTAGACTTTCAAATAGATGCGATTAAAGAATTTAGAGATATTTTATTTTTGAGTATACACTATTATGATAAAAGACTTTTCACCAGTAAGAATCTTATGAATGAAATGAAATACTTTTTCGAAAAAGTAGAGTTAATTTATAGTTATATGCAATAAATTAGTGAACTGCTATTTCTAAATCAAAAATTATAGAAATAGCAGCGAACTAAATCAATAAAAGCTAACAGATATTCCCTGTTAAATATCAAGAAGTTATCAGTTTATGTTAACAATTAACAAATTGCTTTACTATTTAGAGTAACAAATTGTTACTTTTGTTATTTTAGAGGATTTTTTTGAAAAAAGTTAAAAGATCTTTTGATGATTATGTTGCATATTTTAGAGAAGGATCGTTAAGTGATGTAGAAATAGCGAAGAAATTAGGAGTTTCTAAAGTAAATGTGTGGAGAATGAGACAAAAGTGGGAAAGTGGAGAAAGTGTTGTTAACGGGGACTCTAGAGTAACAATTAGTGAAGATACTTTTGAACACCTTTTGTCGCAAACCTTTAGATCAGAAGTTAACGCTAGGAAAGTTAGAAGCGAATTGGATGTAGAGCGGTCTAATTTAGAATTAGGATTTATAAATGCATTTAAGCAATATTCTAGTGTTGAGCTTTTTAGTATGCATACTAAAATAGAAAATTTAAGAGCCGAAATTGACGCTTTAAATAAAGCAAGTAGTAAAAAAAACAAGCAAGTTGTTAATGGAGAAATTAATTCTTTAAAAAGCGAGCTTGATGAATATATAAAAGAGTGTTCAATAAGAGAAATGGAGCTTTACTATGAATGTATGAAAAAACTTGCTACGGTTAATGGAGCTGAAAGCAAAAGTAACTACAAAAATAGTAAAGGGCACAAGTGAACTTATATCAAACAAAACTTTTTACAACACTACAAAAGGAATACAAAAATAAATATGGAGTTGATATATCACAATTTGTAAAGCTAACAAATTCTTCAATTAATTTTGATAAGTTTGAAGAAGAACAGTTAACTTTAAAACAAAAAAATGTGATAAAAAGCATTAAAAAGAATAATGAAAAGAAGATTATACTCAGCGGAGGCATAGCTAGTGGCAAAACGTATCTTGCATGTTATCTTTTTCTAAAAAGTTTAATTGAAAATAAAAAGTTATACTCTAGTGATACTAATAATTTCATTATAGGGAATTCACAACGTTCAGTTGAAGTTAATGTTTTGGGGCAATTTGAAAAGCTATGTAAACTTCTTAAAATTCCTTATATTCCAAGACATACAAATAATTCATATATTCTGATTGATTCACTACGTATTAATCTATATGGAGGAGATAAGGCAAGTGATTTTGAAAGATTTAGGGGAAGTAATTCGGCACTTATTTTTGTTAATGAGGCTACAACTTTACACAAGCAAACTTTAGAGGAAGTCTTAAAAAGACTAAGATGCGGGCAAGAAACTATTATTTTTGATACTAATCCTGATCATCCAGAACACTATTTTAAAACCGATTATATTGATAATATAGCGACCTTTAAGACATATAAGTTTACAACTTATGATAATGTGCTACTTAGTAAAGGATTTGTCGAAACACAAGAAAAGCTATATAAAGATATACCATCATATAAAGCAAGAGTTTTGTTAGGTGAGTGGATAGCAAGCACTGATTCAATTTTTACACAAATAAATATTACTGATGATTATGTATTTACTAGCCCGATAGCATATTTAGACCCAGCATTTAGTGTTGGAGGGGATAACACTGCATTATGTGTTATGGAGCGAGTTGATGATAAGTATTATGCTTTTGTATTTCAAGACCAAAGACCAGCTAATGATCCTTATATTATGAATATGGTAAAGACTGTTATAGAAAATTTCAATGTGCATACACTGTATTTAGAGGATAGAGATAATACAAAAGGTGCTGGTGGATTGACCCGTGAATACATCTTGCTAAGAAGTAATATAAGCCAATATTTTAGAATTGTTCCAGTTAAGCCAAAGTCTAATAAATTTAGCAGAATAACAACGTTAATTACGCCGTTTACTTACAAAAAACTTTATATTACAAAGTACAGTAGTTCTTCCGTATTTAATGATATTTATTCGTATAAGGGGGATAATAAAACCCATGATGACGCTCTTGATGCAATATCTGCAGCATATTTGATGTTGTCTTTAGGATATAGAGAGCGAAGTGTTCACTTTGGCAATCAAAGATTTTTGTAA
>NC_000954.1 GCF_000008685.2 Borreliella burgdorferi B31
ATTTTATTGACAAAAATATTAGTTTTTGCTATCATACATCTAATTTAATAAAGAGAAGTAAAAAGGTGTGTGATTTAAGAAAAACAAAACTAATAGATAAAATAAGTTCACTAGAACTATACAAATACTCAATATTTTTTAGAAATTACATTGAAAATGTAGCAGAAGATTGCCTCAAGAATGGACTTGTTCTTGAGAGTGCTGACCACAATGTTAGTGAGGTTGAACTTGCTAGGTTAAAGGTACAGCTTAAGAATGCTCTGCTTAATTGTATTATAAGCTACCGTTTTCATGGGATTGGCTATGTTTTAGTAAAAACCAAAGATACTCTAATAGATCTCGAACAACCCGTTAATATAGAATTACCCATTGGTTTTGAATACCTTGATTATGAATATGTAAGAGATTTGGGAGTTGATTTTGATCATATAACCTATAAAGTAAAATCCAACAATAAGAACAATTCTTTAGACGCAGTTAAAATACATAAAAGTCGACTTATCATATATGAAAACTTTGATTATATCTTAAAAAGATATGTTCCGTGTTATACCGAAAGCTTTTTACTAGATATTTATTTATTTGAAAAGATATACGTAGAAATAGAAAGACGTATTGAAAACCACAATTTTTTGTTTTACAAAGATGAATCTTTAGTACAACTACAAGACGCGCTTTCTAGTGCAACAACTTCTTTAAGTGCACTTACTAAGAGCAGCAATAATGATGGGGGAAGTGGCATTTTATCTTCTTTTTTGAGAAAACAAAATTCAAACAATCATAGTAAAGATATTTCTAATTTAAGAAACCTTAATGACTCATTATCACAGGAGCTTGCTAGGCTAAAAAGCAATCTAAATAATGAGGGAATGTTTTATACGGCCACCCTTAGTGCTAGTTTAGAGGTTATTAAATACGATCTTAGTTACTTAAGGGAGGCTTTAGCATTAATTAAGGCAAAAATTGGTGCAGATACTAAAGAGCCCTTAACCAGAAGCTTTAATGAACAGGCTAAAGGATTAGGAAATGGTGGTAAAGGTGATAGGAGTAATTATTACGATTTTCTCAAAGGTGTGCAAGAACAAATTGAGAACTCTTGTAATTTAAAACTTACAAAGTATTTTGGGCTTGATATGAAATTTAATTCGCTGATTATGTTAAGTGAAGAACAAAAAGTGGAAAGAGATATAAAGCTAATTGAGCTTTACAGTAAATATAACCAGCTTATACAAAGTAGCTCCTTTGATAATGAGGAGTTAGCGATTTTAAAAGAGAAATTATTCTCATTTTGAGAAAAGGAGTTAAAAGATGACTGAGAAAGAAGAAAAAGAAGACCTGCAAGCACAAGATAAAGAAGAGCAGCAAAATAAGGCTGATACTAAAGTTATAAGTGCGCAGGAATTTGAAGAGTACATGCGCTTTAAAGAGCAAGCAAATAGTAAATCCAAAGAGACAAGTCGAGATTTAAGTATAAATGAACGAATAACAAAAGAACTCGCAGAAGTTGAAGAGAGGGAGCGTATTAAAAAGCAATTATTGCTAGAGGCTGAGCGCATAAATGAAATTGATACACTTGCAAAAGCACATCTTAGCAATCATTTCAATAAGGAGGTGTTGCTTGCAAAAGGATACACATTAAAAGACATTATGCAAGCACAACGTAGAGAACTTGTGCGCAAGTTCGTTCCAATTGAGCAAATTAAAGCTATTGCCAAAGTATCAGACATAAGTCATATCGATGGAGAGATGTTAGAGCAACTTGTTTCTTTAGCAAAAGTGAATATTAAATTAAGAAAAACTGCGAGTAGCAATTTTTCTTCTGTTGACTCTGTCAGAGGCAATATTGTTGTTAAATCAGAAGAGAGAGCAAGTTTGCTTGATTCTAATTTTGTACCTATTAATTTCACAGAATTTGTACAAGCGATAAGTAATACTTACAAGCAAAGACGAATTCAATTTTATGAAAATCTAAAAAGACATAAAAGAACAAGTATTGCTTAAAGGAGTTTTTAATGAGCGATGGTATTACAAAAATAAAAGAAGAGTTTGATAAAAAAGTTGCAGAAATTAAAGCATTAATGAAAAATCCTCAGCAAGATGCTGGTTTGCTTAGGAATTCTGTAGACTTTAGAGATAAAAATCTAATTTACTCCAATTCGGATGGAGTTTTTACTAGTAGTAAAGACAAAATAGAAAATTATCCTGCTAAAGGGTATCCATACAAGCGTGGAGTCAAGCTTAGTTTTAGTGCAGATGGTACAACAGAACTAGAAGTTGAGGCTGGTGGTGGGGATGACTTGTACGGAATATGCACTGATATAGATGAGTTTACTGGCATGGCAACTGTAGTTCCAATTATAAATAACTTCACGGGGTATTTAACATTTAAGAAAAATGGACAAAATGGTGTGAATCCGGGTGATAAGCTGCATTTTAATGCACAAGGAGAGCTTGAAAAGAATGGGGGAAATGATAAATCTGTTAATGCTATAGCACTTTCAAAAGTACATAAATTAACCGAAGAGTTATCCATAGTGCTTGCTAGTGTTTTTGGGAATAGAGCTTTAAAAGGTAATTAAATTATGGCTTTAAAAGGCAAAGGGCAAGCTAAATCTCCTAATGTTCATGATAATCCACAATTAGGGTTAGAATCAGAAATTCCAGTTGCTCCTAGATCTAAACGTCAAGCAAGACAGGCTGAAGAAGCACAAGCAAAAGATCCTTATTTAGATTCAGTTAAAGAACTTGACGATGTTCTTTTAAAATTTAAAAAATATTCAAAATCAATGAGTTCGATTGAAAATAAGGTTTTTAGTAGTTCGGGTGGTTGTTTTAAATCAAAGAATGAGCGAGTTAATGCTTATTCTTTTACATATTCAAGCTTTGCAGACAAAATAGAAGAATACCTTTATGATCCAGCAAATAGTTTTCCATATAAGCGTGGGGTTAAACTTGTTCCAAAAGAGAATTCTATATATGTTGAAGTTGGTGCTGATACTGATATGTATGGGATATGTGTAGATGTATGTGAGTTTAGTAGTACTGCGTATGTATTACCAATTACGAATAACTTTGAAGGGTATCTTGTTACAAGAAATCCGAGTATAAAAATGGGAGAAATATTGGATATAAATAACAATGGGGTTATTATCAAGGCTGGTGGTGGGCCACCAACCGCAATTAATGCATATGCCCTCTCTGATTCATTTACAATCAATTTTGCACCCGAAGATGAACATCAAGATCAAGCTAGATATCCCAAACAAGAGTATTCTATTAATTTGATAAAAGTTGCAATTTTTGGCAATAGAGGCCTTGAGAAAACAGTAACACCTGAAGCTGGTGGTTAAGCCTTGGGCAATAAAAGGAGTTAAACAAATGGCAGACACAACGCAATTATTAAAAGATTATCAAGATAAACGAAGTAAACTTGAAAAGTTTATGAAAAATCCCCAGTATGACGCTGGTTTGCTTAGCAATTCTGTAGAGTTTAGAGATAAAAACATACAATTTTTTGCCTCTGGAGGCACTAGAACCAGCAAATTTGACAAATTAGAAAATCATCCATTTTTAGGATATCCATATAAGCGTGGGGTAAAAAGAGTTATTCAAGAGGAACAAGAGAATCAAATTCACTATGAACCCCACGTTGAGGCTGGTGGTGGGGATGACTTGTACGGAATATGCACTGATATAGATGAGTTTAGCAAAACAGCCACTATTGTTCCAATTACAAATAATTTTGAGGGTTATTTAGTAGCAAAAGATTCTACGCTTAAAGTAAAAGACAAACTTGTTTTAATAAAGACGGTGCTCTTGAAAAGGTGACTGGAGCACCACCAAATAAGGCAACTATTAATGCAATAGCGTTGTCTGATGCAAAACAAATTAGTAACGATGTTTATTTAATAAAAGTAGCAGTATTTGGAAATAAAGCTGTAAGTAAAAATTAATGATATTTGGGAGGATTTAATATGGAATTATTTGATGAAAATTATTATGCAAAAGCTGTGGCTAATATTATAGGGGAAGTTAAAGATCCTATAATGTATAAATGGTTTTCGCCTGATCAAATTGAAGATGTTGATCTTCAGATGGGCTACCAAAGAACTGTAAAGTGGGATGCGTTTTTAAATGCTAATCCTACAACGATTGCTAATGAGGTTAATACTATTTCAACTATTGGATTTAGTTCTGAAGTGGTAAGACTTAATTACTTAAAATTACAGTACAAATTTAGGCACTTAAAGCAGGCGTCTGAAAAATTTTACACTTCAGACTCATATCTTGGTGACATTAATAACAATTTACTTCCTTTCTCTCAAGCCTATAAGCTTGCAAGTAGCGAGATTATTAAACTTATTAATCACTTTGTACTAACAGGCACTGTTTCAATTCAAAAAGATGGAAAAAATCAAAAACGTCTACTTCCCAATATGTATGGACTTCTTAATATGCCACATCAATCAAGTAAAAGAAGAGGTTGAAAGTGCTAATAAGGACAAAATGGATAAAATATTTGAAAAAATTGAGGCGGGACTTTCAAAGTTAGAGCTAGGAGACGAATTTTCTACACCTATGATGGTAATAGTTGACCCTACAACTTCTCTCAAACTCGTAAAGCCATACGCAGCAGCACAGGGTGCAGCAAGTAGCTGCGAAAAATGGGAGGATGTTTTGATTCAAACTATCAAGGCTATTAATAATAGAGAAGATGTCTACATTGAAACTTCAAACTTGCTAAAACATCAAATACTTATTTACCCATTAAACCCAGAGCTTATTAAGTTTAAACCTAGCAAGTATATGTTACCTACACCAAATGAACAAGTGGATAAAGATTCAACTGATATTGCTCATTCATACATTGATTTTGTTTTAGGAGGGCTACTTGCTACTAGAAAAACTATTTTGCAAGTACATATTAAACAAAGTTAAAAACATAAGGTAAATCGAAGTGAGCGAACAAAAAAACTTACAAACACAAGTTGAGGCTGAAGAAGAACTTTTGGTAACAAAACTTCATTCCGAAGTGTTATTGTTACTAGGAATAGACAAACTTGCATTAAGCAGACAAAATTTTCTACTTCATTTATCTTTACTTCAAGCTATTCTAGTAACACGTGGTATTGATGCTAGTTCACTTACATATGAACAAATATTTTTACTTACCTTTTACCATATGGGTTGTCAATTAAGAAAACAGGGAGTTGTTCGAGAATTTGAATTTGATAGGATCAAAAAAGAGAAATTCAATGAACTTGAACTTGATTATTATCCTAGTAGCAGTGGAGGCGAAGAAGGTGGCGAGGGGGGTTGTGGCTCAAACAAGAGTTTTTGTTCACAACCTGATGCATTTTTAGAAAAACTAAAAAGAGAAACTTCAACGCCATCTTGTGTGGGGGTTGTCTAATGAATGGTGTTAGGAAAAGACTTTCTGATATGTCATTTCGCATGATCAACGTATTTAAGGATCCTAAACCCTTAAAGTTTTATAAAGGTACTGTTGTAAAGCTTGAAAATGATTCTTCTTATCAGAGAGTATTTGATAAAAATAAGTACACTGAATTCGCAGGAGTTATTATTGACATAAAGCCACAAGAACTTGCAATTCTTTATGATTCTGATATGTCTGATATTCAAGGATATTCCAAACTTTACACATATCAAGACCTTAACTATGAACTAAAAGACCGAATATCAATTGCAGATTTAGTTTACTTTGAAATATTTAGTATTGACTCTTCAATCGGATATTTTACTTTGGTTTTAAAGGAATTTATATGGACAAACTAGAATTTAAAATGGAATTGGAAATTGGGTGGTTTGGTGGTCGTGCAGGTATTGCTAAAATGCATGAAAAAGGGAGTAGCAATTTACCAGCAAGAAAACATTTAACCAAAATTGCTAGTAGTTCTGAGTTTAGAGAATATATCAATAATAGCTATATAAATTCTAAGTTTAATCTTGACCCTAAATCAGGAATGGAGGCTATTGGACAAGCTTTTATAAGGTACTATGAAAATTATCTACTATCAGCACAAGTCACTCCAGCCTTAAAGGCTAATACAATCAAAAGTAAGTTTAAAAGGGGCAGTAACACTGCAGCAATTCCACTTGTTGATACAGCCAAAATGTTATCAGAGATTACTTATAAGGTAACACTTGAATGATTTTCACTTTAGATATGGTATTAAATCATTTAACTCAAATATTTAAAGGGTTTAAGGCGTATGCAACTGAAAATAATTTTGAGTGCGATATCATAAATACCTACAATCATCCATATCTTTCAAAAATCACAGCTGCTAGCTCAAATATAATAGCATTGAAATTTGATGGTACAGAAAATCTATTTGATCATAATTATAAAGCCGGTGTATTTTATGAAAATGCTTTGGAATTTAGTATAAATTTTCAAATATATATTATTGCAATAGTGTTAAACGCCAAAGACTTTGACGCTAATTCACGCATGTTAATGCTTTATAGTATGCTTAGTGACTTTCTACACAATAAAGCTCATAAGTATACTTTGCCCAGTCTACAACCCGAATATATTAATAAAATTAACTTCTACATTTACCCAACATCTAATATGCAAACAGTTGGACTGATTAATTTAGGCACAAAATATAGCAACCATGCATACAGTGCATCTATAGCATTCAATGCTAGTGTAAAAGCAATCGAAATTTTAAAGGAGGAATACGAAATTGCCGCAAGATACAATTAGTGTAAGTTTTATTGACTCTAGGATTCAGACTAGTAGGCCCAATTATTATAATCCACTTTTGGTTTACAAAACAGCTAAAATCAAAGTTAACAAAGATGCTGCTAGCTATAAAATATTGAATTTAACCGTTAATAATTATGAAAAACAAATTGAAACTTTAGAAAAAGAGAATGGAAATGAAGAAGATCAGTTTGGAAAAGAAAAAACACTGCTTAAAACTGCAATGTCAAATTTTTTCAATTCAAGCGAAGAATCGTTAAAATCAGCCGATCTTTTCATTTATAAGGATAAGCCTGAAGAGCTAAAAAATTATCTTAAAGTACATAGACACACTTTTGTTGTACTTATTAACACTGAGGGGGATGCGTCAGATGATGGACTTAAAATTTACAAAGATGACTATAATAAATTCAAAATGCCTTCAACTTTTTTTGTATTCTCGACTAAAGAACAAGAAATAAAAGAACTATTTAAAGATAAAGGCAATACTGAAAAAGAAAGAAATATTGCTGTTTACAGTAACAATAAAGACAATTTACACCTTAAATTTATAAGTCAATATCTCCATCAAGCTAGTATTTTTCATGCTGTAAATCCTTATAGCATGCCGCTGGCTGCTACACCACTTGTTGATGATACTGTAATTGGAAAGTTGCGAACTGCAAAAATCAACTTTTATTCACTTCTTAATGAAACTGGGCTTGATGGTTTACCTGCCTTTAAAGAAGGTGTTGACCTAGCTGGAAGTACAATAGACGAACAATTTACATACCACTATATAAAAAACGAAGCGATTATTGAGCTTATTAAAATTTGGAACAAAAACAATAGGCAAAATAGCAAATTATCTGCACTGCAGCTTAGTGGAGCTAGAGACAATGCATATACTTCAGCAATTGAATGTTTACTGAAAAGGTTTGTGGATAGAGGACTGATTATTGAGTACAAAAATTTAAATCTTACTCTTTCTCCTACCCCGCAACTTAAATTAGAACTTGGCGTGAATATTACTTATAACTTTAGCATTAATGCTGTTGCTTTAGTAATTACTACTCAAGATATAGTTTGATTATCAAAACAGCTTAAGTGCTTAAAAGGGGGTCTAAAAATGCAATTTTATGATTTAAGAGAAGTTTATTTTTCAATTGGTGGTACGCAGTTACATAGTGGCAAGCTAGAGCTTACAAGCGAACCTACAACAAGAGCAGTGATTAGTAGTGAAGATAAAGGTATGCCTGTAATAAGCTTAAGAGATCCCAAAACAATAACTTATGTTTTCAACATTGAAGTGACACTAGGTAGTCATGACTACATTTTGTTAACTGAACTTTCTGATGAACAGTTTTACAACATGGATGTGAGAAAAGAGGATAAAATGCTTGATTTAGTATTCAATGATAGAATTGCTACCAAAATTATTTCTAACTATGCAATTTTTACTGAAGAGCCTTCAAGAAGTTATTCTGCTGAGGCCGAAAAAGTATCTTTTGAAATTAGGGCTATTAATTGCCAAAAAACTAAACCAAACAACACTTAAAAGGAGAGTCTTATTATGATAATGAGATATAAAATGAAAATTTTAACTAAAAATAAAACTTATGAATATCCACTAAAAGTATTACCAGTCTATGAATGGGATAAAGGTGCTAGGATTTAATCAAAGTGACGCTGTTTTAAAGCTTAATGAGGTTAAATACTTAAGAGAAATCACAAGCTTAATGATAAGTCCAAAATTTTTAGACGAATTATATGTGATTTTGGATCAAAATAGAGAATTTATTTCTTATTATAAGGACTATCTTGTTGCAATAATTTACACTGCACAATTTAATACTTTTCATTTAGACAATGATCTAAAAAAGCCCGCTTTAGTATATTTGAGTGAGTATGAAAATAATGTTGGTGATTTTGTTGCTTTTGACTATATTAATGAAAATTTTGATTATGAAAAAGTAGCCACTTCGCTTTCATCAATTACATCAAATTCCAATGCGCTGGTTGCTAAATGAGCAAAAGAAATAGAGATATTGATAAAGCTATTGCAAGTCTTGATGAGACTAGAAAAAAATATTTTAACTTGCTTGACGAGATTAAGAACGATAAATACTTTTTCCCAGTAATTATGAATATTTGCTCATACTACTCGGTTAAAAAATTGCCTTATGACGAGCTTTTAGAAGTCAATAGACTTGCTGAGATTAAATTAGAAAAAGAATTGTATGAATTAATTTTAAGCAAGTGAGGACTTAGTGGGCGACAAATTCACCATTAAATTTAAAGGTATTCTTGATCATGCTGCAACAAAAAAGGCCATTGAACAAGATATTTCTAAAATGGGAAAATATCTTAAACCTAAAAAATCTAGTTTGGGTAGCACTAAAGATATTGTAAAAAATAATTTGTCGGACAAGAAAAAAGAACTTAGTAGACAATCTAAATTTGAAAGCTTAAGAGAGCGTGTTGAGAAATATAGACTTACACAAACTAAAAAACTTATAAAACAGGGCATGGGGTTTGAGAAAGCTAGAAAAGAGGCTTTCAGAAGATCTTTAATGTCTGATAGAGACAAAAGGCGTCTTGAGTATAAAGAACTTGCAAAAGAATCAAAAGCAAAAAGTAAAATGTTAGCGGCCTCTCAAGGAAAAGGACTTGTTGCCAAAATTGCTATAGGTAGTGCCCTAGGGAATATCATTAGCAACGCTATGAGTAAAGTTGGAGGAGGCCTTTTAGGTTTTGCTAAAAAATCGGTTGAAGAAGACACCAAAACAAAAAGAACACAACTTCTCAATAAAGCGTTTTATGGTGATCCAAAAGAGAAAGAGAGTCTTTTAAAGATTATTGGCGGAATGAAGGGATTTGAGCGCGACCTAGAAAAAGAAGAATTCTTAAATCAAGCAAGTGTCTTTAAGGGTACTTTAAGGGACTTAGATATGTTAAATGAAACTAATTTGAAAAACGCAGTAGAATTTGCAGCTATGCTTAAATCCAGTGGTGCTATGAGCAGCGAAGATGCAGTAAAGGCTGTTAATAGTGTTCTTGGGGGTGATGGAAGTGAGCTTTTTGATCTACTAAAAAAGTCGGGCGTTGGCGACAAATACATAGAAGATGCCAAAAGGGCTTGGCAAGGCGGGGCTGAGGTAGATTTAGAGTCCAGAATTACCAAGATGATGGAAATGTTCGAGGATTTTAAATCTTTCGGCCTTACAAAAAAAGCCAATACTGCTGAGATTATTCAAAGTAATTTGGCCTCAGCTGAGCAAACTCTTCAAAACTTAACCACTACTGTCTTGGACCCATTACTTGACCTCATTAATAAGATAACTAATTACTTTAAAGACTTTACGTTTGAAACACATATTATTGAACCCATAATTAATGGCATTAAAAGTATTTTTAATCTTAATTATTTCTTTGCAAAATTAAAATCGATGCTACCTGGATGGATGGGCGGAGATGAGGGTGCGGCTCTAAAAAAACTACAAGAAGAAATTCAAAATCAAGACAATGCTAACAGCACACCATAATTTTTACAAAAGGTAATTACTTATGACAAGTAACAAAAAAATTGCTAACAATGCAGCTAACAAAATAGATATTAATAATAAAATTACTAACAATCATGATATTGAAAAGAAAAAAATCGAGGAAAAAATTAATGATATTGAAAAGAAAAAAATCGAGGAAAAAATTAATGATATTGAAAAGAAAAAATCGAGGAAAAAATTAATGATATTGAAAAGAAAGAAATCGGGGAAATTACTCGAATAATAAGAGATGTAATAACCCAAATATTTGCCCTTTTCGGAGCAGATAATTTTTTAGTGTTATTTCCTAGAATGGATCTAAAAGGTTTTGGATATGTTCCTCAATTGTTTTTTATAAAACCAAAAAATGAACTCATAACACGCACTTACAATACTAATTGTTCTAAAAGACCAGTTATCAACTATTATGATAGAAAAGCGGAATATGTAAGCTACAATCCGGTAATGACTGGTGAAAACATATCATTAAACGGTGGAATACTAACATCCTTATATAAGGATATGCTTTCTTTACTTAAAATGACTGTTTTTGGCAATACTATGCTACGTTTTGACGCGCATCTCGCAAAAGAACAACTAGCAAACAGACTTCAAGCTCAAGTTCCTTTTAGTATCTACAGTCCAACTTTTGGCCTAAAAGAATTGGCTGTAATTACAAGTCTTTCGTTTAAGGACACTCCTTTCATTGACGAAGTTGAGGTTAGTCTATCAATAGAAATAGTAAAAACATTTGCATTGGAAAAATATAAAGGATAAAAAATGCTGTTACTACAATATGATTTTAAAATTGAGTTCTACAATGTAGATACATCAAAAAAATCCCCTGATGGAATTCCTTTCGCCGAAGAAATTCCTAAAATTATCATCAATACACAAGATGGAATTCATATTGATATTTCCATATCCAACGTGTATTCAAATATTCATACTATAAGTTCCAAACAAGCAAAAGTCGTACTTTGGAATCTTCCCTTAGACCTCACCGACGACATTAAATTTGGAGATATAGTAAAAATATATTATAAGAAATTTGCTCATGAAAAAAATTTTGATTTCATAATGGCAGGAACTTTAGGACCTCCTATGAGCACTGATTATCCGGGTGGGGATTTTAGTGTAGATCTTGATGTTCGTTTATTAACTAAAAGCAATTTCTTCAATCGCGAATTGGCAGGCAAAGAAGGCAAAAACTTTAAAGGCAAAACGGTGCAGGAGGCAATAGAATCTGTATTTCCCAATCGCAATATCCTTAATATGGATGAAAAAGATTGTCTTAAAATTATTGACAAAGATATTTATGCCACAACACCAAAAGAGTTTATTGACAAAATAAAAGGAACATACGCTCATAACGTAATAGCCGATATTGGTACTGGTTTACGGGGATATGAATGCTATCTGATATTTACTAATTATATAAAAAAGGGGGAAAATGTCCACTACGAGGCATTAGAAGACTATGGGCTTGAATTTATACCACAACAAGAAATTACTTTGGGCACAACACTCAAAAAAAATCTTATATTTTGGAACGCAAAAACATTTTTCACACATAAGTTAAATGTTGGAGATAAAGTCTCATTTATTGATGGACTAGGGAAAATGATAAAAACCACTATAAAAGAAACAAGTGCAAGGCTTAGCAATACAGGAGAGTGTTCATTAATATTAAAGTTAGAAGATGATTCTAATACAAAACGTAAAAAATAAAGGGGACTAGAATTAGAATGAATGAAGACTATGAAATTTACAGAATGAATCAACGCCTTTATGGCCAGGCATTGGCTCAAGAAGACCTTAAAAATTGGATTTATTCAAACATTTTTATAATTAAAATTGGCACTGTAAAGGGGTTTAAACATCAAACTTAAGAAGCTATTGTTACAATACCCGAATTTGAAGATTTAGAAATTCACACAAAAAATATTTCTAATATCCGTTTAGAACTATCAAAAGGTGATAACGTTTTACTGCTTCAATCAAGCGTTAATATTTTTGATAAAAATAACGATATTCACTTTGACAAACATCACTTTTATATACTTAGTGCAATTAGCCCAAAGACTTTAAATCTAATCTCTGATACTGTTAAAATTAAAGCAAACAATAATATTGAAATAGCTAACCAAACAACTAGCTTAAAAACAATTCTCAAAAATATTGTAAGTGCTATTGAGGGTATAAAAATAGCAACCACACAAGGAGGCCCAGTAATTGAACCAGTCAGCCTAAAAATAGCAACCACTAAAATTAATTATGATATTAACAGTTTGTTCAAGTAATTTTTGCTAATTATGGTATAATTAATAGTATGGATTTAAGATTAGGCAATAATTTTGAATTGGTATTTAATAACGATTTATCACTTGTTGATGGAATTGAAGAACAAAAACAAAGATTTTTGATATTTTTAAAAACCTTAAGGGGTAGTTTAAGCTATGCTCCTCATTGGGGATTGGACTATTTCTTGCTTTTAAAACTGTTAAAAATTAACAATCTTCACGCTGTAAAAAATTATTTTCATGAAATATCTAAAGAGCTTAACTTAGATTTAATAAATATTTCAACTACTATACAAGACAATAAAGCGCATATATCCTTTTTTTTCTCAGGCGATGTTTTGAATATGGAGTTTAATTTATGAGCATCGTTTTTGATTCTGATTTTGGCATTTTAAAACGTACAATTAAGGATATTGTAAGATCGAAAAGAGAATATTTGCGTGTAAATTATGGGATTAATATTGATGATAATCAAAGCTCAATTTATAACATTATTGCGTCTTCTTTAGCATTAATTGAAGAAGAAATAATTAATGAGCTTAATCTCTTTTTTTCTAAAATGAAACCGGGTGGCACTTATTGGGCTGCTATTGAAGAACACATTTCTTCCAAAAGCACAACTTACAGCGCGGTTCGCACGGCTTTACTTAATCTTGATGAGGTTGAGTACACTAATATTAAAAGTGCAGCTGGTAAAGCCAACATATATCTAATTCTAAAGGAAACTTTACTAGACACTAGTAAATCTAACATTAATAGTTCTGAATTTAAAGCAAAACTTTGGGAAACATTATATCTAACAACTCCTAGTGGTACTTTACTTGAGGGAGACATAGAAATTGATGGTCTCAATTCAACTGGACAACGTAAATCCTATAAAATATCACTAGGGAAAAGAAAATATGTTTATATGAAAGTAAAGTATAAACTTGACCTTAAAAACTATCTCTACTTAAACATAGACTCTCAAATTAGGGACATTTATTCTAGGATTATTTTAAATAACTATTCTGATATGGGAATTAGCTTTGAATATCAAGACTTTTTTGCTCCAGTTAATGAAGTTAAAGGAATTAAGTTTATGGAAATAAGTGCTTGTATTAAAGATACAGACACTGAGAGTATTACAAAAATTGGTGATAGCGATTTTAAAAAAAATCAAGATATTGCCATTAATGATGACACAATGCTACTTTTCAATACGACAGATAGATTGCTTATTGATATTGGATAGTTAACAAATATGAAAATACCCAATCTTTTCAAAAACACCGAAATTCATAAATTTATACGTACAGAAACAGAATATGCACAAGCATTGCTTAATGAACTTAAGTCCCTTAATTCCAACTTCATGTCCATTAATGTAATAGAAAATATAAAATCAAGATATATTGCAATATGGATATCTCAAGTTTTATCTATCTTTTATGCAAAAACTCAAACTTTACAAAGTATTACAAGCAATATTAATAGTGTTATTTTTGCTTTACGTCATATTGGCACTGATGAGTCATTTAGACTGATTTTCAAGACCTTTTTAAATGTGGATATTGAAGTTACTACTCCTGAAGCTGGGGTTATTGATATCTCTTTAAAAGGGGTAATAAAAACAAACTTTACTACATTTATTTCGCCTAGCACTAAGAAAGGAAAACGACTAAAAAAAGATAATTCTTAGAGAAAAGAAGCCGGGATACGCTGCATCTAAAAAAGCTTTAGTATTTAACTCACTTCCTAAAGGCTATGATCATTCAATTTATGCTTTTATAAAGAGAATTATTCCTATTGGTAGAGTTCTCAAAATTAATAATACAGATGGTAACAATATTATAACTTTTAACAACTAAGGAGGTTTTATGGCTGATGATCAAGAAAAATTACTAATTGATGAAGAAGAAACGGTTCAAATAAAAGATTTAAATAAGGTTACGACCGTTAACAATACTGATCTTTTACTGCTTGATGATGGAGCTGCAAGCAGTAATGCTATCACCTTTAAAAACTTTTTAGATGCTTCTAAAGACAAAATATTTAAAGGAGAAGGATTAGACTATTTTAAGCAGATAATTAAGTCTACAATTGCCGAAGAACTTGCAGCCAATACAGATTTTGTAGAAACAATTTATGCTAAAATAACGGACAAATTAATTAACAACGATTCTACTAATATTTCTAACCTTTTTAGTAAAATTAAATCACGCCTTACAAATAGCATATCATCAGCCACTCTATCTAGAAATGATGATCTTTTGATAATGTCTTCTTCAAGTATTCAAAAAACACCCGTTCCAAAACAACTGCTTGGAGCACCATCAGATTTTTCACATGGAAGAAATTTTGCATACGGACCAACGCTTTATTCGTCTGACTACAAGAACAAATCAATAACTATTAAGTTGGAGCACACTAATAATGCAACTCTTATTTTTTATAAATATAAGGATAATGACCCCATTTACCTTGATATTGAGCTTGACGCAGAACACTACAGTAATAGCGAGAGTAAAGTACTTTATCTAAGATATTCCGATGAAAGTGAAACAAGTATGGCTTATGAGCAATCAGACGCTCCCCCAAGGACTATCTAGTAGATTTCCCATGTATAAAGGATGGTATATTCAAAAAAGAGCCTACCTATCAGGGGGCCCCATCCCGCAGCTTTAAAAGCTGCAAACTTTTTTAGCAAAAATTACGATTTTGATATAATGTATATACAAATAAAAAATTAAAATAAAGGATTAAAAAATGGATACTATTAAATTAACAGAACTTCTTATCAATTTAAATGAAATTAAACTTATAGCCGTAATGATTTTTGTAACAGTATTGGTTTTAGGAGTGTTAATTCTTCTCAAGCCTTTATTAAAAGACATATTGACTATTGTAATAGGCAAGATTTTTAAGAATGGCAATGGTAATGGCAAAAATCACATTAAAAAAAGAGATTAACTTATGAAATTATCCAAAGATAATGTTGAGCTTGGACTTACGTCTTTATCAACCCTTATTGATATATTTTCTAAATTTGAAGATGAATTTGATGAAATTGCACATAAAGGATTCTTTTTGGTTTATGAGCTGTATTCTCATTATAAATTAATCTATACAGCAAATATGGAAAGACTTGAGAGTGCATTAACCCCAGCAATAAATGCGGCACTCGCTCCATTAAATGAAAAAATCAATCAATGCATTGACTTAGTTAATTCTGATGAAAAAAATCTCAAAATATCTAATGATCTGAAATTCAATCAGGAAGGAAAACCTATCTATAAGGAAAGAACAAATAATGCAAAATAACACTATTGGTTTAGGACTTAATTTACTATCCAGCTTAACTAACATAGCTAAAACTGATACAAACATAGATCATAATTACATTAATACTTTTAGTAAAGTAATAGATTTTTTCTACAAAACATATATAAGCACACTAAAATCTATGGAAACAGCTGAGTCAACTAAAATATTTGAAGAAATACAAGACATTTTAAAATATAACATTGAGATAATAGAGGCTATCTCTACTGATAAAAGCAAAAGAATTATCACTTCACTTAAAGCAACACGTAACAAAATCATGAAAGAATATATCAAAATACTTAAAAGAGGTGAAAATGCTTAAAAGATTGCATTGTCTACTAATTGCTTTGCTACTATGTTGCACCACTATTGCCAACCTACCAGAAGAGCCAAACCCGCCAATTATTCCAACACTAAAATCTTTAGCTAAATATGAAACACAACTTTCAGAGTATGTTATTTACCTAGTAACATTTTTAGCTAAAACAAAAGTTAAAGTTAATGATCCAAATTATCCAGAATATCCTTATCCAGACTTATCAGCACTAAAAGACGAACACTCCATAACTGCGGTAAGACATAATATCAACATATATTTAGAGTACATTAAAAAAACAAAACCAATAGCGGAAAAAGTCTATAATAAATATTCCCAGTTAAAAATGTAAATTACAAAAAGGTTTTTCTTGCAAGAAATTCTATTTTACATATAAAAATCTCTAAAGCCAATTAATCTAAAATAGTGTATAATATGACCATAAGGGAAAATTTTATGGAAACAGTGTCAACAAATATTGCAAGTGTAACTCAAGAACAAATATATAAAGAATTTATTAGACTGGGCATGGAACAATTAATAGCACAAGATTTATCTAAAAGATATTATCACAATGAGCTAACATATAGAGATTTAGAAAATTTAGAAAAACAATTTGATATAAAATTTGATAATCTTATTTCTAAAATAGATAGTGTCAAAAGCGAACTTAATACTAAAATAGACAATGTAGAAAAGAATTTAAATCTAAAAATAGATGGTTTAGATACTAAGATAGATACTGTAGAAAAGAATTTAAATCTAAAAATAGATGGTTTAGATACTAAGATAGATACTGTAGAAAAGAATTTAAATGTCAAAATAGATAGTGTTAAAAGCGAACTTAATGCTAAGATCGATAGTGTTAAAAATGAACTTACTGCTAAAATAGACAATGTAGAAAAGAATTTAATGTCTCTTTCAGAAATGCTTAAATGGGTATTGGGAATTATGGGAGCAATGTCTATCACAATGATAGCAGGGCTAATATTTGCTTTCATTTCTAAATAGCTACTACCTCACTTAAAACATATCAATTCAAATAATAATTGTTTATCCAATATTTAGTATTAATAATTGATTAAGTGAATATTAATAATAAAAAAAGGAATAACAATGAAAATTATCAACATATTATTTTGTTTATTTTTACTAATGCTAAACAGCTGTAATTCTAATGATACTAATACTAGCCAAACAAAAAGTAGACAAAAACGTGATTTAACCCAAAAAGAAGCAACACAAGAAAAACCAAAATCTAAAGAAGACCTGCTTAGAGAAAAGCTATCTGAAGACCAAAAAACACATCTTGACTGGTTAAAAACCGCTTTAACTGGTGCTGGAGAATTTGATAAATTTTTAGGATATGACGAAGACAAAATAAAAGGTGCACTTAATCATATAAAGAGTGAACTTGATAAGTGTACTGGGGATAATTCTGAACAACAAAAAAGCACCTTCAAAGAGGTGGTTAAGGGGGCTCTTGGTGGCGGTATAGATAGTTTTGCAACTAGTGCAAGTAGTACCTGCCAAGCTCAGCAATAATATCGCAGCCCCCATGTGGGGGCTTCACCATATAAGAATTCGCTATGCTGCAAATATGCAATCAAACCGTTCATATTCTTTTAAGACACTAAAGAATATTAATGGACTAGGGCCATAAGCAGTCCTCTTAAACGACACAAACTTTTCAAAATCTTGTAAATCCTTTAATCTATTATTTTTCTTGAAATAGTTTTTTATAATCTCCGCCCAATAGTTTATACTTTTAAAATCACTATTTTTCTCAAAATACGAGATTAAATCAGATTCAATTTTCTTGATATCATCAACATTATTGGGGTCTATATTCTGAATAAAGCTTATTTTTTGAATAATTGAGTTTATATTATCTTTTGTTGTAGGGCTATTTACCCAATCTTTTATATTAGACAACGCTTCTTTAAAAACACTGTAATAATAAAACCTATCTTTTTTTTATTCTTGCTTAATATCTCTTTTCTGGTTTTGAATAATATTATTTTTCTGAATTTGATTAATCTCTTGTTTTTGTTCTCTTTTTTGTTCTTACTTTTGATTAACACTAACTTGTTTGTTAGGCATAGAATTTCTGTTTTCATAATTATTGTAAATAGGTGCTGCATCAGTATCCATTTCGCTTTTTATATTAAGACATGCAACTAAAGCGTATCTTTTGAAATAAGTAATAGCTGAACCAACAAATTGTGGCAATGTATTTACATTTTTAGAACCATTTTCACTGTTCCATTGCAAATTTTCTGTAAGAATTGGGGTATCAAATGACTCTCTATACCCACTGCTTGTGCTGTAGAATGTGGTCCTAATAACATGAACTATACCATATGGATCATGTGTAAAAGTTGGAAATTGCCTAAACATAAGATCCAAATTATGCTTTTCAATAACGTTTTCAATTTCTTCTAATATGTCATTGAAATCCTGATACTTATATCCGTACCCTTTAAGACTTTTGTCAATACGTGGCAAGTTCTTCATTAGGGTTTTCATATCATTTAAGAATTTAATTTCTGCTTGAATATTTTCTTGTGGATTATTATTGTTTTAAAGATTTTCCATCTTTTTCCTCCGTTTATATGTATTAATAAATATAAGTATATAGCAAAAACTATTTTTGCCAACTTCTTTACAAAAAATTTTTACAAAAAGTGCGGGCTTAGCTAAATTCTCTTGTTAAAGAACTTAGTTAAGCCCATATCTTTATTTCTTGTAAATTCATATAAACGGTAGAAAAAATGCGAACATTTTACTACGCTATTTGTAGTATAAGTCAACTTAGAATTAAAATCAATTTATATTTTTACTAAATTACAAATTTTTATATTAATTTAACAAAATTAATAATTAAAATTTAATATTTTTTTAGAAAAGTATTTACTTTTAAATCAAAATTTTGCACTATATTAGTAATTACTAATACATGTAAACGGAGAAAAAAAATGCAAAATTTCCCAAATAAAACAAAAATTCCAACTTGCCACAACAAACACCAACACAAATTAATATCTCTTACTTCAACGCTAGATTTTCTAAACAAAAAAGATAAAAAATACACACAACAAAACATACTCTACTGCTTTAACGAAAATCTAAAAAGAAATGGGCTAGCTCCCACTACACTAAGAACAATGCAAAATTATCTTTACAAATTAGAAAAAGTACTAAAAGTTACAACTAATTACTACCAACACATGGGTGTAAATTGTGGAACTGAAATTTACTATAAACTAAAGTATCCCAAAAAAGAATGTTACCAGAAAATCAACAAGTACTTTAAAGAACGAAAAAACTCTAGATTTAAATCTAGAGTTAATAACCATTTTAAAGACAATGTTTCTAAAAATAGTAGTGTAAATTCAGTGGAGTGTTTAAATAATAAAAATAATAATACAAAAGAAGAAAGAAAGATTAAAGAAATAGAAAAATATCAACTAAGAAATTATTTCAATAATTGTAACTTTAAAACGGAAGAAGCTCTTTCTATTTTGTATTTAAATATTGATAAAGATACTAAGATTGAGGCAATAAATATCTTAAAACAAAATGAAATTGCCCTAATAAAAAAATTCAATATAAAAAAATCTTGCATGAAAGAAAAACAAAAAAAATTAAAAGAAATTCTACACAACACTAGGAAAAAATTAGAAGAAAACGGGTACAATCCCAAACAATTAGAAATAAATTTACAAAAAGTATACGAAAATTACAAATATAAGCCCCACTTTATTATTGAAAATCATAAATATAGCGATTTAAACAATATAAAGCGTAAATTAGAAAAGTCGATTGAAAGAAAAAAAGAAAATTCTCAACAAAATTATCAAAATTTAAAGGAAAATATTTTCAATATCCTTATTGAACAACTAAAAAAAGAAACAAATATTGAAATTCTAAAGCCAATTACCAAAAAATATTTGAATAACCAAAAGAAAATAGAATACAATAAAGTATTTGGTACATATTATCTTGAATTATTGGAAATAATAAGAAAACAAAAAAATTCTTTAACCACAGAAGAATTTAACATAAAGGCTATATGAGGATTTAAATATGGAAAGTGCAATGGAGCCTATTGAAACTATAAAAAAGGGCAAATGTAAAGTTGAATGTCAAAATAAAGAACGCTTTATTTTAATTGAAAAAGAAAATGGTAAAGCAATGTACCATACAAAAATAATGATGGACATTTACAAATTTGGAGTATATGAAAAAAAACATGAATTTAGACTATCATTAAGGGCCCTATTTAATGGGGAAAGAATTGTTGAAGAAACTCACTTATACCCAATTAAAGAAGGAGATAAGTTTATTGGTATTTTTTATGGCTATAGAAAACCAATCAAAAAACCTTTAATAAAGTATAAAATAAATGGAACTAGAAAAGCATATGCATTAGCAAGAGCATATTATATGGAATTTAGATTTAAAGCCGGAAGTGTTTTTTGCTATTTTAAGGGGCTATATCGTTTATTGGATAAAAAAAGAACAAATAATCATTACAACAAAGTTTTATTTAGTATGTTTGCAGATTTAGAACAACAAGTATATAAATTTTATGGGAAAAAATACCCGGAGCAAGGACCGTTAATAAAATGGATAATAAAAAACCTAAAATAATAACAATAGCGTCAATCAAGGGCGGTGTTGGTAAAAGCACAAGTGCCTTATTTTATGGCAATATTTTAGCTAAAGAAAGACATAAAGTATTGATAATTGATAGTGATCCACAGGCCAGTATTACTAGTTACTTTTTGTTTAAATTAAAAGAACAAAATGTGAATGTCGAAAATTACAATCTTTATGAAGTTTTTAAACAAAGAAAATATATAGAAAATTGCATTTTTACAGTATCTAATTGTTTAGATATAATTCCCAGTTCCTTAGAATTATCTGTTTTTAATTCAGAAAGCATACCATTACAAGACAACCTTTTAGAAAAAAGACTTTTGACTATTAAATCTAAATATGATTATGTGATAATCGATACAAATCCCAGCTTAGGACATCTTTTAAACAATGCTTTAGTAATTACCAATTATTTAATAATACCAATTAATTCCGATTTATGGGCAGTTGAAAGTATAGATCTAATATTAGATGCAATAAATAAAGTTTATAGAAATGATATTACACCTTATTTTTTAGTGACGGGGGCACTAGAGAGACAAAACATAGATAAGGAAATAATATTTAATTTGGAGAATAGATATAAAGAAAATCTAATAGGAGTTATTCCTAAAAGAGATGATATCAAAAAAGTGCTGTTTTATAGAAAAGAATTTTCTTCAAAAACAGACTATTATCAAGAATATAAAAAATCTTTAGATAAAATGTTAAAAATAAAATAACAAATAAAATATATCCAGTAATGGACAAATAAGGAGTTTGCATGAGCATTAAAAATAAAATGATAATAACCAAAAGAATAGATATAAAGGAAAATATGTCTAAAATGGAGTCATTAGAAGAAATTCATAAAGAAGAATATTTGAGATTAAAAGACAAATTAAAAACTCTAACAACGGATGATATTTATAATAAAATAGAAACAGCAAAAATATTAAATGCGATTAATCAAAAAAAACTGTATATTTTAGACGGATATAAAAATTTTTATAGCTTTTTAGCTGATTTTAAAATCGCTAAATCTCAAGCATATAAATATATAAAAATAGTATCGGGCGTAGAAAAAGGTATTATTGACTATAATTTTATTGCTAATAATGGCATTGAAAAAACAATTAAACAATTGGAAAGTAACAATGTTATTAAAAAATCTAGGCAAAATCCAATAAAGCCTTTAAGGTTTCAACTTAAAAAGCAAGAAAGTTATGATTTTTATAAAAAAAATGGGAAGTTTACTGGGTTTTTATTGGAAGAACTTCTTGAAAGTCAAACAGATTTGATTAATAAGCTTTTAAAAAAATATAAACAATTAAAAGGATATTAAGAGGATTTTATGAGAAATTTGGTGCACAGAACATATGATATAGAAAGCATAAAAAATGAATTTTTAAACATAGGATTTAGTGAAGAGGCAATAGATTTTGTTTTTCTTCATAATGATAATTACAACTATGAGGTTTTAAAAGAGAAAATAATTGATGTAGAAAAGAATTTGCAAAAAGACATATCTAGTTTAGATACTAAGATAGATAATGTAGAAAAGAATTTAAATGTTAAGATAGATAATGTAGAGAAGAATTTAAATATTAAAATAGATAGTGTTAAAAATGAACTTAATTCTAAAATAGATAGTTTAGATACTAAGATAGATAATGTAGAAAAAACTTTGCAAAAAGATATATCTAGCTTGAATACTAAAATAGATAGTGTAGAAAAAACCTTACAAAAGGATATATTTAGCCTAGATAATAAAATAAATGTTTTAAAAAACGAACTTACTGCAAGTAATAGAACAATACAAGTAATTTTAATAATGGGAATAACGCTTGCTCCAATTATTTATTCTATATTCAATAAGCATTTTTTAAATTAAGAATGATTAAAATTTTATAAAGTAATAAGTTAGTATATAGCTTTAAAGTAGAACTTATTTGAATTTTTTAACAAGAGAATTTAAATAGGTTCTTTTATTTTAACAAATACAAAATAATTTTAATTCTAAATTGAACTGAATTTAATTGTTTAGTGAGTTTATCTAAAATAAATTGAGCTAAGCCAGCGGCTTTCTTAAGCTCTTTAACATGAGAATTTAATAAAGCTTTTATTTATTATAATAATTTCTGTAAAAAGCCTGACAAAAATAATTTTTGTTATACATATGTATATGTATAGCTAAAAAAATATATTGCTATCAAAAAAATCCAATTAAGTTGGGTTTAGCTAAGTTCTTTAACAAGAGAATTTAAATAAGTCCAACTATTTTTTTGTAAAAATTTTTGTAAAAAAGTTGTCAAAAATAGTTTTTGCTATGTAATTATTTATTACAAAATAAGGAGGAAAAAGATGGAAAATCTTTCAAACAATAATAATCCACAAGAAAATATTCAAGGAGAGCTCAAAATGATAAGTATTAATCAACAAAGTTTTACTGGTTGTGAAATATTTGAGGAAAAATCTTCTCCCATTAAAGAAAAAAGTAAATTAAGTAAGATAGGTAAGAAATTACCAGGAATAAGTAGTCAAGAATGTTTTAGATTTAATCGCAATATTGATTTTAGTGTGCAAAGAAACAAGTTAGATAAATACGGTGCTAGTGAAGTAGGTAATATTCTTGTTGGAGGTGCTGGGCTGAAAGATTTAATGATAAACAGAGTGCTTAAATATTTTGATATGAGCCTATCTTTTGAAGAGAATTTATATATGCTCAAGGGCAAAGAGTTAGAGAATTTAGGATTTAGAGAGTTTGTTAAAGCATACGGTGATAATATTGATATTTTATATAAAAATAAATATGCCAACGGTGTTGATAAGTATAATTATTTCAAAAAAATGGGCAGTTCAGAAACTTTAGTGGGCTCAACAATTGATGGCTGGTTTATTAATAATAATGGCGATTTAGAACTATTAGAGATTAAAAGTAGCGACTCTAATTATATGAGTAGTGCTATTGCTGAGGACAATAAAAATGGCAATTTTTTAAGCAGTAAATATTTTTTCAAATATTATGTACAAGCACAAATACAGCTAGCATGCACTGGGCTTAAGTATTGTAATTTGTTCTTTTTAATAGATGCTGCACCAATTAACTGTAAGATTAAAAGAGATGAGGCCTTAATATCAAAAGTGTTTGAATTTGTTAATAAATGTGAATTAGAAATTATAAATTTGAAAAAAGATATTTATAGTAACTATAGAGAGGAATACTTAATGGCACATAATTTTAACGAGGATACGTTTATAAAACTTGTTGAAGATTTAGTAGAAAGGAGTGATTTTTATAGTTCTGAAGTTGAGTTTGATTGGGTAAGAGAATTTATAGAATATGTTGATTGTGCAGACCTTGAAATTAAGGATAATCAATTTGCTGAAAATCTTGCGTATGATTTAATGGAGATTGATAGTCTACAAAAAGAATTAAATAGAATCCAAAACGAAAATAAAAAAAGAGAAAAGCCCATTAAAGATAGGTTGAAGATGCTAATTTACAATATTACGAATACATATCCACTAATTGAGCAGTTAAATTATAAATTTGGAGAGTTTGTGTTTACTCTTGACCCTAAGAAAAGGGCAATATCAGATAGATTAAAGGGACTACTACCAACAAGTGGTACAGTATTTTTCCCTAGCAATATAGCATTTGCAAATAGTGTCAGTGTCCCCATGTGAATGGGAGCACTAAAAAATTAAAAAAATAAATTTAATATAGGAGGATTAATTAATGCTTATTAATAAAATAAAACAAGATAATAGAACTTTACGCCCAGAGATACAAAGGTGGGGTTGTTACTTTTTGTGTCTACATTATTATACAAGCCTATTTAAGAAATGTGAATTTAATGCTTATGAGATAAATGCAGCGTATTATAGATTTATAGGACTTGGGTACATTAAGAGTAATTGTTTTATTATAAATCCATGTATGATACTTAATTATTACGGAATTAGAAGTAGTGTGAGATATGAGTCTTTAAATTATTTAGGTGCAGCCAATGAATTTGAAATAAGCGAAGTTAAAATCGATAAGGTTAATGGATATCACTTTATAGCAACAAAAAATAAAGAAATATTATATGATTCACTTGACTTGAAACCTCGTGGGAAAATATTTAAAGTAACTTCAAAGCGTATATTTAGACTAAAGTAGTTTTTTTAAAGTTTAAGGTTATTTTGCATGCATTTATAAGCGTGAATTTTATTAGCAGCAGAGAGTCCATAAATATTATCAATTTCGGAAGTTGAATGATATTTCATAAGTTCTTTAATTTGAAAAGAATTATAACCATTAGATTTTAAATATGAAATAAACAAATTTCTAAATAAATGAAGTGATTTATTAGCACGAAATCCTGACTTTTTGAGAAGATTTTTGAATTTATTAGAAATATGGATAATGCTAATTTGATTATCTTTAAATTTATGTTTAGTTTTTTGGAAAAGATAAGTACGCCGAGAGTCAAGATTTTTTTCATTAAAGTAATTTTCGTGAGCTTTTTGAATAGCATCAAATTCTACAGATTTTATGACAATTTCTCTAATGCAAGTGACATTTCTTTTTTTAGCTACATTTACTTTTATATTGTAAAAAGTTTCTCCAGTTTTGCTTAAAAAGGGAGTAATATCTTGCATTTTTACTTTTTGCAGCTCGGCACCTCTGCAGCCACTTATTGCCAGTAGATTTAAAAACCAACCAGAAATTGGGTCAATTTATTTTAATGTTTTAACACATTTTTCAATTATTTTGATAATTTTTTGATTCAAATAAAACTTTGGAGTTGGTTTTGAAGCTTTTTTAGTAGGCTTAGAAGAAATTTTTAGTGAATTTTTAAGAATTTTGTTTTCATTTAATACATTTTGATAGTCTTTTAAGAATTTGTGCATCAAATCTGTATCGAAATTATTTAAATTAAAATAATTATTAGTATCCATAAAATCCTCTCCTTTGAAGTGTTACTTTTAAATTAAGTAAAAGTAATAAAAATTTAATAAAAATGTAATTTATATTTTATCAAAACCCTAAAATTTTAGTCAAATTTATGGTGTTCTCATTGCATGCGAAATTTGGGTTGTGGAGTGGCTGTGATAAACAGAAGAGGCAATTTTTAAGGGGTGGACTTAAGAAAGACATGATACTTTAAGTGATATATAGCAAAGACTTTGAAATTTAATTTGTATGTGTTTTGTAGTCTTTTGTAATGAGCCGGGCATTTGCAATGGAGAGATTTTTGGGAGTTGGTTAAAATTACATTTGAGTTTTGTTAATATGTAATAGCTGAATGTAACAAAATTATATATTTAAATCTTTGAAATATTGCAATTATTAGCTGTTGTGGTATGATTAGGACTTATGGAGAAATTTATGAATAAGAAAATGAAAATGTTTATTGTTTGTGCTGTTTTTATACTTATAGGTGCTTGCAAAATTCATACTTCATATGATGAGCAAAGTAGTGGTGAGATAAACCATACTTTATATGATGAGCAAAGTAATGGTGAGTTAAAACTTAAAAAAATAGAATTCTCTAAATTTACTGTAAAAATTAAAAATAAAGATAATAATAGTAACTGGACAGACCTAGGAGATTTAGTTGTAAGAAAAGAAGAAAATGGTATTGATACGGGTTTAAACGCTGGGGGACATTCGGCTACATTCTTTTCATTAAAAGAATCAGAAGTTAATAACTTTATAAAAGCAATGACTAAAGGCGGATCATTTAAAACTAGTTTGTATTATGGATATAAGTACGAACAAAGTAGTGCAAATGGTATCCAAAACAAAGAGATCATAACAAAAATAGAAAGTATTAATGGTGCTGAACATATTGCGTTTTTAGGAGATAAAATTAATAACGGTGTGGGGGGAGATAAAACAGCTGAATATGCAATACCACTAGAAGTGCTTAAAAAAAATTTAAAATAGAATTTAGAAATATAGGAGAGAATAATTATGAATAAAAAAACATTGATTATTTGTGCTGTTTTTGCGCTGATAATTTCTTGCAAGAATTTTGCAACTGGTAAAGATATAAAACAAAATTCAGAAGGGAAAATTAAAGGATTTGTAAATAAGATTTTAGATCCAGTAAAGGATAAAATTGCTTCAAGTGGTACAAAAGTAGATGAAGTAGCAAAAAAATTACAAGAAGAAGAAAAAGAAGAATTAATGCAGGGCGATGATCCTAATGGCAGTGGAATAAATCCGCCACCAGTATTGCCGGAAAATATTCACAATAATGCATTAGTATTAAAAGCAATAGAACAAAGTGATGGTCAACAAGAAAAAAAAGTAGAAGAAGCTGAAGCTAAAGTTGAAGAAAATAAAGAAAAACAAGAGAATACAGAAGAAAACATTAAAGAAAAAGAAATAATAGACGAACAAAACAAACAAGAATTAGCTAAAGCTAAAGAAGAAGAACAACAAAAAGAACAAAAAAGACATCAAGAAGAGCAACAAAGAAAAGCTAAAGCAGAAAAAGAAAAAAGAGAAAGAGAAGAGGCAGAACAACAAAAACGACAACAAGAAGAGGAAGAAAAAAGGCAAGTTGATAACCAAATTAAAACACTTATAGCTAAAATAGATGAGATCAATGAAAATATTGATGTTATAAAATGGCAAACGACTGTAGGCCCACAAGGCGTTATAGATAGAATTACTGGGCCTGTGTATGATGATTTTACCAATGGCAATAATTCTATACGCGAAACTTGGGAGGGGTTAGAAGAGGAATCAGAAGACGAAGGATTAGGAAAATTATTGAAAGAATTGAGTGATGCTAGGGACGCGCTAAGAACTAAATTAAATGAAGGCAATAAACCATATACTGGTTACGAAGAGCCTAAGTTAAAAGAAAGTGTAAATGTTAGCGAAATTAAAGAAGATTTAGAAAAATTAAAATCAAAATTAGAAGAAGTTAAAAAATATCTTAAAGATAGTTCTAAATTTGAAGAAATTAAAGGATACATCAGTGACAGTCAGTAATTATATTGGATGCTTTTAGGTGTAACTAAATTTGCGTATACAAAGTAACAGCTAGTAGAAAAGTTCACTGGCTGTTATTTTTTTGTAGATTTCATTGTTATGAATATAGAAATGTTTTCTATCAAAACTTTCATTTAAAAAATGCCAAAAACTATTGCTCAAAATATTGTTTATTTATATACTATCTATAATTAATATGCATACTAATGAAATTTCAAATTTTTATGATAATCTTAGTGAAGATTTAAAAAAGTCAATAAATAAACTTTATGAAACCGAACAAGCAACGCAAGAACAAAAAAGTCAAATGTATAGCTCTTATAAAGCAGCGCAAGAATACGGAATAAAAACTGGAAAAAGCACTGAGGAAATAATAAATGACATTATAGACCCTACAAAAAAAATTATTAAAGACGTTCTGAAAAATAAATATTTAATACAAAAATATAAAAATTCCAAAAATATGCAAGTTGATTATAGCGACAAGAAAGGGATGCTAAAGAAATGTTTGAAAAAATTAGGAGAGTATGATTCCATGATATTTTTGGGGGCTGTTTATGGTATTCTTAACCATATTTATCAAAAAGTTTCAAAACAATATCAATTAATTATGATCAACGAATTTAAAGATATACTATTTATAAGGATACACAACTATGATAAGAGAATTTTTACAAGCGATGATCTAATTAAAACAATAAAAGATTTTCCCTAATTTATATAGTCAAGTTGTTGCAAAATTCAATAAATTAGTTAATTGCTATTTCTAAATCAATAAAAGTCAAAAAAATACCAAACACCTGTCAATAGATATCAATAAGATAATAGTTAATGTTAACAATTAACAAATTGATTTACTATTTAGAGTAACAATTTGTTAATTTAGTTATTTTAGGAGAAATTGTTTTGAAAAGAGCTAAAAGGTCTTTTAATGATTATGTTGCATACTTTAGAGAAGGATCGTTAGATGATAGAGAAATATCGGTTAAATTGGGAGTTTCTAGGGTAAATGTGTGGAGAATGAGACAAAAATGGGAAAGTGGAGAAACTTCTGTTAGCGAGGATTCTAGAGTAACAATTAGTGAAGATACTTTTGAACACCTTTTGTCGCAAACCTTTAGATCAGAAGTTAACGCTAGGAAAGTTAGAAGCGAATTGGATTTAGAGCGGGCTAATTTAGAATTAGGATTTATAAATGCATTTAAGCAATATTCTAGTGTTGAGCTTGTTAGTATGCATACTAAAATAGAAAATTTAAGAGCCGAAATTGACGCTTTAAATAAAGCAAGTAGTAAAAAAAACAAGCAAGTTGTTAATGGAGAAATTAATTCTTTAAAAAGCGAGCTTGATGAATATGTAAAGGAGTGCTCAATAAGAGAAATGGAGCTTTACTATGAATGTATGAAAAAACTTACAACTGCTCATGAAGCTGAAAGTAAAAGCAACTACAAAAATAGTAAAGGGAACAAGTGAACTTATATCAAACAAAACTTTTTACAACACTACAAAAGGAATACAAAAATAAATATGGAGTTGACATATCACAATTTGTAAAGCTAGCAAATTCTTCAATTAATTTTGATAAGTTTGAAGAAAAACAGTTAACTTTAAAACAAAAAAATGTGATAAAAAGTATTAAAAAGAATAATGAAAAAAAGATTATACTCAGCGGAGGCATAGCTAGTGGCAAAACGTATCTTGCATGTTATCTTTTTCTAAAAAGTTTAATTGAAAATAAAAAGTTATACTCTAGTGATACTAATAATTTCATTATTGGGAATTCACAACGCTCAGTTGAAGTTAATGTTTTAGGACAATTTGAAAAGCTATGTAAACTTCTTAAAATTCCTTATATCCCAAGACATACAAATAATTCATATATTCTGATTGATTCACTACGTATTAATCTATATGGTGGAGATAAGGCAAGTGATTTTGAAAGATTTAGGGGAAGTAATTCAGCACTTATTTTTGTTAATGAGGCTACAACTTTACACAAGCAAACTTTAGAGGAGGTCTTAAAAAGACTAAGATGCGGGCAAGAAACTATTATTTTTGATACTAATCCTGATCATCCAGAACACTATTTTAAAACCGATTATATTGATAATATAGCGACATTTAAGATATATAATTTTACAACTTATGATAATGTGCTACTTAGTAAAGGATTTATCGAAACACAAGAAAAACTCTATAAAGATATACCATCATATAAAGCAAGAGTTTTGCTAGGTGAGTGGATAGCAAGCACTGATTCAATTTTTACACAAATAAATATTACTGATGATTATATATTTACTAGCCCGATAGCATATTTAGACCCAGCATTTAGTGTTGGAGGGGATAACACTGCATTATGTGTTATGGAGCGAGTTGATGATAAGTATTATGCTTTTGTATTTCAAGACCAACGACCAGCCAATGATCCTTATATTATGAATATGGTAAAGACCGTTATAGAAAATTTCAATGTGCATACACTGTATTTAGAGGATAGAGATAATACAAAAGGTGCTGGTGGATTGACCCGCGAATACATCTTGCTAAGAAATAATATAAGCCAATATTTTAGAATTGTTCCAGTTAAGCCAAAGTCTAATAAATTTAGCAGAATAACAATGTTAATTACGCCGTTTACTTACAAAAAACTTTATATTACAAAGTACAGTAGTTCTTCTGTATTTAATGATATTTATTCGTATAAGGGGGATAGCAAAACCCATGATGATGCTCTTGATGCAATATCTGCAGCATATTTGATGTTGTCTTTAGGATATAGAGAGCGAAGTGTTCACTTTGGCAATCAAAGATTTTTGTAA
>NC_000955.2 GCF_000008685.2 Borreliella burgdorferi B31
ACTCAAAACTTTACCCTTTAAATTGCTAAATTTAACTTGAAAATACTAAACTTTAACCCAAAATAATAAAACTTTAACTTGAATTTTTCAAAATTACAAAACTTTAACCCAAAATGGTAAAACTTTAATTTTTTGTAATTTTTACATAAAAGTGTTAACTTTAAAATCCCAAACTTTATAATTTTGGAAAATTATCAATACTTTTTTAATTTATTCTTTATTTTCAAAATAATCTTTATATACTTATATATTATGTATAAGTCTGTAAAAGAACAACAAGAAAAAGGAATAGATCATACATGCAGAATACTTATTCTTACCGAAACAATATTTGAAATAAATTTAATATTAGAAAATTATTCTCAAAAAACTCTACTCAAAAAGTATAACGAAAATCTCAAAAACAAAAATCTACCTCCTAGTAATATATCAACAATGAAAAAATACTTAAATCAATTAGAAAAAGAAATAAAAATCATAGCAAAATTCTATTTTAAAAACGATCAATCTCTAATTTATTATAAACTTAATTATACCCTAGAAAAAATTTGGTTAAAACTAATAGAATTATTCTACAAAGAATTAAAACAATTTATACAAAAGAACACTACTACTTAATTGTAAATACATTATAAAATAATCTTATTCAAAACTTTAGAAATATATTGTTTTACGCTAAAAAAATTTAAAAAATACTGTGCCATATTTGTAATATAAATTTAATATAATAGGGGGCTAATTCATTATGGATGGAGTAATTAACGATACATTGGTCGCAAGAATGAAAAAGCAAATTAAATTTAATAAGAATAAGTTAATCATTCTTGTCAAAACACTAGATCATATGAATAAAGAATTACTTTATAGTGCAAATAAAACTTACAATTATGTCTTAATACAAAACAATTTTAATGAGGCTCTAGCTAAAACTTATCAACTTAGGGTTAATTATAAAACCCTATTAGAATATCTTGAAATATTAGAAAAAAATCCAAAAGTAATCTTAAAACGTCCCACAAATAAAGAAAATGAAAGCTTTATAGGCCTTTATACACTCCTTTACCCTTTAGAAGATTGTTGCACTAAAATTTATAATTCTCATCCTAATATTTAAGCTAATATAATCCAGAAAATTATTTTTGCGAAATAGCATAATGCTTTAGAGTATTAAAGGCCTAATAAAGAACAATTAAAACTAAAAAATATATAAATAAACCGTAAATTAGGAAAATTAATGTTACACCAAATGAATAGGGCTTAAAACAATTTCCTTTAAAGAAATTTCTCTAAGCCCTACTTCATTGCTTATTATTACGTCAATTCGAGCATAAAGCCGAACTAATTTATAGTATACCAAAATTAAACTATAGTCAAGTTATATTTTTAATAAAAGAAAAGAAAACTATAATTTCTAAAATTTTAAATAATATAACTAAATTTGCTATAAAAGTATTTACTTTTATAGCAAATTTAGTTATATTTAAATTGCTTATTTCATTCGTTAAGGAGAGTTTGCCAATGCATAAAATCAAAACAACAAATAACAACCCTAGAAATTGTTATAATAAAGTTCAATACAAATTGATAGTTCTTATTTCAACAATATGCTATCTAAACAAAACACATAAGAAATATACACAAAAAACCATACTCTATTACTTTAATGAAAATCTAAGAAAAAACGGTCAAACTATTTCTACGCTAAGAACTATGCAAAAGTATATTTATAGACTACAAAAAGAAATAAAAGTCACAACAAACTACTATCAACATATGGGGGTAAATTCGGGTACGGAAATTTATTACAAGCTTAATTATCCTAAAAAAGATTGTTATCATAAAATAAACCAGCACTTTAAAGAAAAAAAAGAAACAAGATTTCAAAATAGAGTTACTAACTATTTCAACAAAAATTCTGATTCAAAAATGGGTAGTGTACAGTGTGAATCATGTAATAGTAATAAAAATAATATAAAAGAAGAAAGAAAGATTAATGAAATAGAAAAGTATCAAGTAATAAATTATTTCAATAAATGCAACTTTTCATGTAAAGAAATTCTTTCAATTTTATTAAATTTAAATGTTGATAAAGATACTATGATCAAAATAATTAAAACCATAAAAAGAACTGATATTAAAGCAAAAAATAAAAATATTTACTTTCCTAAATCTTGCAGTAAAGAAAAACAAGAAAAATTAAAGAAAATTCTATGCAACACTCAAAAAGAATTAGAAAAAAGTGGATACAATTCAGAACAATTAGAAACAAATTTTCAAAAAATATACGAAAATTACAAATATAAACCCCACTTTATTATTGAAAATCATAAATATAGCGATCTAAGTTACATAAAGCGTAAATTAGAAAAGTCAATTGAAAGAAAAAAAGAAAATTCTAAACAAGATTATAAAAATTTGAGAACAAATATTTTTAATATTCTTATTGAACAACTAAAAAAAGAAACAAATATTGAAATTCTAAAGCCTATTATAAAAGAATATTTGAATAACCAAAAAAAAATAGAATACAAAAAAGTATTTAGAATATATTATTCCGAATTATTGGAAATAATAAATGGAAAACATTATTCAAATTTGAAGAAATTTAGAAAAAAATCTGTAGGATAAAAATTATCATGCTTAAAACATGAAATAGCCGAATTTAGAACAATAGACATATATACTTTATAGTAAAAAGTATCATAAATAAGAATACTTTATAAAATGGATATTAGAAAACTCAAAATAACAACAATATATTGATATTAAAAAGTATTAAGAGAATAAAGCTTGAAACTTTACATAATTAATTTAAAATACAAAAACTATAAATTTTAAAATATAAAGATAAAACTAGGTGAAGATAGATGAATAAAAAACCAAATATTTTAACAATAGCAAGTTTGAAAGGCGGTGTTGGAAAAAGTACGTTAACAATTCTTTTTTCGTACCTCCTTAAAGATTTGGGTAAAAAAATTTTAATCGTTGATATGGACCCTCAAAATTCTATAACGTCTTATTTTTCCAATTATGTTCATAACGTTGAAATATATAATACATATAGTATGTTGAAAGGGGGAGTTTCTTTTAATAATTGTGTTGGCAAAATTAATGATCATATTTTTATTATCCCCGCACACCCTATTTTAGAAAATTTTAATTTGGAGCCTATAGATTATAAAGAAATTGTTTTAGAGCTTAGGATTGAACAAAATATTTCGGCCTATGAATTTGATTATATTTTGCTTGATACTCCTCCTCATAGAGATTTTTTGGTTAAAAATGCCTTAAATATTACAGACCATATTATAATACCAGTTCAAGTTGAAAGGTGGTCAATAGAAAGTTTTACTATTTTAATGAATATGATTGAAAATTTTCAAATTATTAAAAAAAAAATATACACTACCTCCATAGTGGAAAATCAATTTATCAAAAATAGAAACACACTAAAAGATATAGAAAGGCTATTGTATGAAAAATATGGTAGTTATGTCAAGGGCAAGATTCATTTTTCAAATGGCATAAAAGTTTTTATAAATGAACTTATAGAGCCCTCTTCTGAAGAAAGCTATTATAAAGAGGCAAAAAAAACTTTACACAATATCCTCGGGTACATAAATCATAAAAATAAATATTTCATAAAGAATAAGTAAAAGTGGTTTAGTTTACTGGAGTGTATAAATCATATAAATAAATATTTCATAAATAATAAGTAAAAGTGGTTTAGTTTTGGAGTGTATAAATCATAAAAATAAATATTTTATAAAGAATTAGTAAAAGTGGTTTAGTTTTGGAGTGTATAAATCATATAAATAAATATTTTATAAAGAATAAGTAAAAGTGGTTTAGTTTACTGGAGTGTATAAATCATAAAAATAAATATTTTATAAAGAATAAGTAAAAGTGGTTTAGTTTAGTGGACTACATAAATCATATAAATAGATATTTTATAAAGAATAAGTAAAAGTGGTTTAGTTTACTGGAGTGTATAAATCATAAAAATAAATATTTTATAAAGAATAAGTAAAAGTGGTTTAGTTTAGTGGACTACATAAATCATATAAATAAATATTTTATAAAGAATAAGTAAAAGTGGTTTAGTTTTGGAGTGTATAAATCATAAAAATAAATATTTTATAAAGAATAAGTAAAAGTGGTTTAGTTTTGGAGTGTATAAATCATATAAATAAATATTTTATAAAGAATAAGTAAAAGTGGTTTAGTTTTGGAGTGTATAAATCATAAAAATAAATATTTTATAAAGAATAAGTAAAAGTGGTTTAGTTTACTGGACTACATAAATCATAAAAATAAATATTTTATAAAGAATAAGTAAAAGTGGTTTAGTTTACTGGAGTGTATAAATCATAAAAATAAATATTTTATAAAGAATAAGTAAAAGTGGTTTAGTTTTGGAGTGTATAAATCATAAAAATAAATATTTTATAAAGAATAAGTAAAAGTGGTTTAGTTTACTGGAGTGTATAAATCATAAAAATAAATATTTTATAAAGAATAAGTAAAAGTGGTTTAGTTTAGTGGACTACATAAATCATAAAAATAAATATTTTATAAAGAATAAGTAAAAGTGGTTTAGTTTACTGGACTACATAAATCATATAAATAAATATTTTATAAAGAATAAGTAAAAGTGGTTTAGTTTACTGGAGTGTATAAATCATAAAAATAAATATTTTATAAAGAATAAGTAAAAGTGGTTTAGTTTACTGGAGTGTATAAATCATAAAAATAAATATTTTATAAAGAATAAGTAAAAGTGGTTTAGTTTACTGGAGTGTATAAATCATAAAAATAAATATTTTATAAAGAATAAGTAAAAGTGGTTTAGTTTTGGAGTGTATAAATCATAAAAATAAATATTTTATAAAGAATAAGTAAAAGTGGTTTAGTTTACTGGAGTGTATAAATCATAAAAATAAATATTTCATAAATAATAAGTAAAAGTGGTTTAGTTTAGTGGACTACATAAATCATATAAATAGATATTTTATAAATAATAAGTAAAAGTGGTTTAGTTTACTGGACTACATAAATCATAAAAATAAATATTTCATAAAGAATAAGTAAAAGTGGTTTAGTTTACTGGACTACATAAATCATAAAAATAAATATTTCATAAAGAATAAGTAAAAGTGGTTTAGTTTAGTGGACTACATAAATCATATAAATAAATATTTTATAAAGAATAAGTAAAAGTGGTTTAGTTTAGTGGAGTGTATAAATCATATAAATAAATATTTTATAAAGAATAAGTAAAAGTGGTTTAGTTTTGGAGTGTATAAATCATAAAAATAAATATTTTATAAAGAATAAGTAAAAGTGGTTTAGTTTACTGGAGTGTATAAATCATAAAAATAAATATTTCATAAATAATAAGTAAAAGTGGTTTAGTTTTGGAGTGTATAAATCATAAAAATAAATATTTTATAAAGAATAAGTAAAAGTGGTTTAGTTTACTGGAGTGTATAAATCATAAAAATAAATATTTTATAAAGAATAAGTAAAAGTGGTTTAGTTTTGGAGTGTATAAATCATAAAAATAAATATTTTATAAAGAATAAGTAAAAGTGGTTTAGTTTACTGGAGTGTATAAATCATAAAAATAAATATTTCATAAATAATAAGTAAAAGTGGTTTAGTTTAGTGGACTACATAAATCATATAAATAGATATTTTATAAATAATAAGTAAAAGTGGTTTAGTTTACTGGACTACATAAATCATAAAAATAAATATTTCATAAAGAATAAGTAAAAGTGGTTTAGTTTACTGGACTACATAAATCATAAAAATAAATATTTCATAAAGAATAAGTAAAAGTGGTTTAGTTTAGTGGACTACATAAATCATATAAATAAATATTTTATAAAGAATAAGTAAAAGTGGTTTAGTTTAGTGGAGTGTATAAATCATATAAATAAATATTTTATAAAGAATAAGTAAAAGTGGTTTAGTTTTGGAGTGTATAAATCATAAAAATAAATATTTTATAAAGAATAAGTAAAAGTGGTTTAGTTTACTGGAGTGTATAAATCATAAAAATAAATATTTCATAAATAATAAGTAAAAGTGGTTTAGTTTTGGAGTGTATAAATCATAAAAATAAATATTTTATAAAGAATAAGTAAAAGTGGTTTAGTTTTGGAGTGTATAAATCATATAAATAAATATTTTATAAATAATAAGTAAAAGTGGTTTAGTTTACTGGAGTGTATAAATCATATAAATAAATATTTTATAAAGAATAAGTAAAAGTGGTTTAGTTTAGTGGAGTGTATAAATCATAAAAATAAATATTTTATAAAGAATAAGTAAAAGTGGTTTAGTTTTGGAGTGTATAAATCATATAAATAAATATTTTATAAAGAATAAGTAAAAGTGGTTTAGTTTTGGAGTGTATAAATCATATAAATAAATATTTTATAAAGAATAAGTAAAAGTGGTTTAGTTTACTGGAGTGTATAAATCATAAAAATAAATATTTTATAAAGAATAAGTAAAAGTGGTTTAGTTTAGTGGACTACATAAATCATATAAATAGATATTTTATAAAGAATAAGTAAAAGTGGTTTAGTTTAGTGGACTACATAAATCATATAAATAGATATTTTATAAATAATAAGTAAAAGTGGTTTAGTTTTGGAGTGTATAAATCATAAAAATAAATATTTTATAAAGAATAAGTAAAAGTGGTTTAGTTTTGGAGTGTATAAATCATAAAAATAAATATTTTATAAAGAATAAGTAAAAGTGGTTTAGTTTTGGAGTGTATAAATCATATAAATAAATATTTTATAAAGAATAAGTAAAAGTGGTTTAGTTTAGTGGAGTGTATAAATCATAAAAATAAATATTTTATAAAGAATAAGTAAAAGTGGTTTAGTTTAGTGGACTACATAAATCATAAAAATAAATATTTTATAAAGAATAAGTAAAAGTGGTTTAGTTTACTGGACTACATAAATCATATAAATAAATATTTTATAAAGAATAAGTAAAAGTGGTTTAGTTTACTGGAGTGTATAAATCATAAAAATAAATATTTTATAAAGAATAAGTAAAAGTGGTTTAGTTTACTGGAGTGTATAAATCATAAAAATAAATATTTTATAAAGAATAAGTAAAAGTGGTTTAGTTTACTGGAGTGTATAAATCATAAAAATAAATATTTCATAAAGAATAAGTAAAAGTGGTTTAGTTTTGGAGTGTATAAATCATATAAATAAATATTTTATAAAGAATAAGTAAAAGTGGTTTAGTTTTGGAGTGTATAAATCATATAAATAAATATTTTATAAAGAATAAGTAAAAGTGGTTTAGTTTAGTGGACTACATAAATCATAAAAATAAATATTTTATAAAGAATTAGTAAAAGTGGTTTAGTTTACTGGAGTGTATAAATCATAAAAATAAATATTTCATAAAGAATAAGTAAAAGTGGTTTAGTTTACTGGAGTGTATAAATCATAAAAATAAATATTTCATAAAGAATAAGTAAAAGTGGTTTAGTTTACTGGACTACATAAATCATATAAATAAATATTTTATAAAGAATAAGTAAAAGTGGTTTAGTTTTGGAGTGTATAAATCATAAAAATAAATATTTTATAAAGAATAAGTAAAAGTGGTTTAGTTTACTGGAGTGTATAAATCATAAAAATAAATATTTTATAAAGAATAAGTAAAAGTGGTTTAGTTTACTGGACTACATAAATCATAAAAATAAATATTTTATAAAGAATAAGTAAAAGTGGTTTAGTTTACTGGACTACATAAATCATATAAATAAATATTTTATAAAGAATAAGTAAAAGTGGTTTAGTTTAGTGGACTACATAAATCATAAAAATAAATATTTTATAAAGAATAAGTAAAAGTGGTTTAGTTTTGGAGTGTATAAATCATAAAAATAAATATTTTATAAAGAATAAGTAAAAGTGGTTTAGTTTAGTGGACTACATAAATCATAAAAATAAATATTTTATAAAGAATAAGTAAAAGTGGTTTAGTTTTGGAGTGTATAAATCATATAAATAAATATTTTATAAAGAATAAGTAAAAGTGGTTTAGTTTTGGAGTGTATAAATCATAAAAATAAATATTTTATAAAGAATAAGTAAAAGTGGTTTAGTTTTGGAGTGTATAAATCATATAAATAAATATTTTATAAAGAATAAGTAAAAGTGGTTTAGTTTAGTGGAGTGTATAAATCATAAAAATAAATATTTTATAAAGAATAAGTAAAAGTGGTTTAGTTTACTGGAGTGTATAAATCATATAAATAAATATTTTATAAAGAATAAGTAAAAGTGGTTTAGTTTTGGAGTGTATAAATCATAAAAATAAATATTTTATAAAGAATAAGTAAAAGTGGTTTAGTTTACTGGAGTGTATAAATCATAAAAATAAATATTTCATAAATAATAAGTAAAAGTGGTTTAGTTTAGTGGACTACATAAATCATAAAAATAAATATTTTATAAAGAATAAGTAAAAGTGGTTTAGTTTTGGAGTGTATAAATCATAAAAATAAATATTTTATAAAGAATAAGTAAAAGTGGTTTAGTTTACTGGAGTGTATAAATCATAAAAATAAATATTTTATAAAGAATAAGTAAAAGTGGTTTAGTTTAGTGGACTACATAAATCATAAAAATAAATATTTTATAAAGAATAAGTAAAAGTGGTTTAGTTTACTGGACTACATAAATCATATAAATAAATATTTTATAAAGAATAAGTAAAAGTGGTTTAGTTTACTGGAGTGTATAAATCATAAAAATAAATATTTTATAAAGAATAAGTAAAAGTGGTTTAGTTTACTGGAGTGTATAAATCATAAAAATAAATATTTTATAAAGAATAAGTAAAAGTGGTTTAGTTTACTGGAGTGTATAAATCATAAAAATAAATATTTTATAAAGAATAAGTAAAAGTGGTTTAGTTTTGGAGTGTATAAATCATAAAAATAAATATTTTATAAAGAATAAGTAAAAGTGGTTTAGTTTACTGGACTACATAAATCATAAAAATAAATATTTTATAAAGAATAAGTAAAAGTGGTTTAGTTTTGGAGTGTATAAATCATAAAAATAAATATTTTATAAAGAATAAGTAAAAGTGGTTTAGTTTACTGGAGTGTATAAATCATAAAAATAAATATTTTATAAAGAATAAGTAAAAGTGGTTTAGTTTACTGGAGTGTATAAATCATAAAAATAAATATTTTATAAAGAATAAGTAAAAGTGGTTTAGTTTACTGGACTACATAAATCATAAAAATAGATATTTTATAAAGAATAAGTAAAAGTGGTTTAGTTTTGGAGTGTATAAATCATATAAATAAATATTTTATAAAGAATAAGTAAAAGTGGTTTAGTTTTGGAGTGTATAAATCATATAAATAAATATTTTATAAAGAATAAGTAAAAGTGGTTTAGTTTACTGGAGTGTATAAATCATAAAAATAAATATTTTATAAAGAATAAGTAAAAGTGGTTTAGTTTAGTGGAGTGTATAAATCATAAAAATAAATATTTCATAAAGAATAAGTAAAAGTGGTTTAGTTTACTGGAGTGTATAAATCATATAAATAAATATTTTATAAAGAATAAGTAAAAGTGGTTTAGTTTTGGAGTGTATAAATCATAAAAATAAATATTTTATAAAGAATAAGTAAAAGTGGTTTAGTTTACTGGAGTGTATAAATCATAAAAATAAATATTTTATAAAGAATAAGTAAAAGTGGTTTAGTTTACTGGAGTGTATAAATCATAAAAATAAATATTTTATAAAGAATAAGTAAAAGTGGTTTAGTTTACTGGAGTGTATAAATCATAAAAATAAATATTTTATAAAGAATAAGTAAAAGTGGTGTAGTTTTGGAGTGTATAAATCATAAAAATAAATATTTTATAAAGAATAAGTAAAAGTGGTTTAGTTTACTGGAGTGTATAAATCATAAAAATAAATATTTTATAAAGAATAAGTAAAAGTGGTTTAGTTTTGGAGTGTATAAATCATATAAATAAATATTTTATAAAGAATAAGTAAAAGTGGTTTAGTTTAGTGGAGTGTATAAATCATAAAAATAAATATTTTATAAAGAATAAGTAAAAGTGGTTTAGTTTAGTGGAGTGTATAAATCATATAAATAAATATTTTATAAAGAATAAGTAAAAGTGGTTTAGTTTACTGGAGTGTATAAATCATAAAAATAAATATTTTATAAAGAATAAGTAAAAGTGGTTTAGTTTACTGGAGTGTATAAATCATAAAAATAAATATTTTATAAAGAATAAGTAAAAGTGGTTTAGTTTACTGGAGTGTATAAATCATATAAATAAATATTTTATAAAGAATAAGTAAAAGTGGTTTAGTTTAGTGGAGTGTATAAATCATAAAAATAAATATTTTATAAAGAATAAGTAAAAGTGGTTTAGTTTAGTGGAGTGTATAAATCATAAAAATAAATATTTTATAAAGAATAAGTAAAAGTGGTTTAGTTTACTGGAGTGTATAAATCATAAAAATAAATATTTTATAAAGAATAAGTAAAAGTGGTTTAGTTTACTGGAGTGTATAAATCATATAAATAAATATTTTATAAAGAATAAGTAAAAGTGGTTTAGTTTACTGGACTACATAAATCATAAAAATAAATATTTTATAAATAATAAGTAAAAGTGGTTTAGTTTAGTGGAGTGTATAAATCATAAAAATAAATATTTTATAAAGAATAAGTAAAAGTGGTTTAGTTTACTGGAGTGTATAAATCATAAAAATAGATATTTTATAAAGAATAAGTAAAAGTGGTTTAGTTTAGTGGACTACATAAATCATAAAAATAAATATTTTATAAAGAATAAGTAAAAGTGGTTTAGTTTACTGGAGTGTATAAATCATAAAAATAAATATTTTATAAAGAATAAGTAAAAGTGGTTTAGTTTACTGGAGTGTATAAATCATAAAAATAAATATTTTATAAAGAATAAGTAAAAGTGGTTTAGTTTACTGGAGTGTATAAATCATATAAATAAATATTTTATAAAGAATAAGTAAAAGTGGTTTAGTTTAGGAGTGTATAAATCATATAAATAAATATTTTATAAAGAATAAGTAAAAGTGGTTTAGTTTAGGAGTGTATAAATCATAAAAATAAATATTTTATAAAGAATAAGTAAAAGTGGTTTAGTTTAGTGGAGTGTATAAATCATAAAAATAAATATTTTATAAAGAATAAGTAAAAGTGGTTTAGTTTAGTGGACTACATAAATCATAAAAATAAATATTTTATAAAGAATAAGTAAAAGTGGTTTAGTTTACTGGAGTGTATAAATCATAAAAATAAATATTTTATAAAGAATAAGTAAAAGTGGTTTAGTTTAGTGGACTACATAAATCATATAAATAAATATTTTATAAAGAATAAGTAAAAGTGGTTTAGTTTACTGGAGTGTATAAATCATAAAAATAAATATTTTATAAAGAATAAGTAAAAGTGGTTTAGTTTAGTGGACTACATAAATCATAAAAATAAATATTTCATAAAGAATAAGTAAAAGTGGTTTAGTTTACTGGAGTGTATAAATCATATAAATAAATATTTCATAAATAATAAGTAAAAGTGGTTTAGTTTTGGAGTGTATAAATCATAAAAATAAATATTTTATAAAGAATTAGTAAAAGTGGTTTAGTTTTGGAGTGTATAAATCATATAAATAAATATTTTATAAAGAATAAGTAAAAGTGGTTTAGTTTACTGGAGTGTATAAATCATAAAAATAAATATTTTATAAAGAATAAGTAAAAGTGGTTTAGTTTAGTGGACTACATAAATCATATAAATAGATATTTTATAAAGAATAAGTAAAAGTGGTTTAGTTTACTGGAGTGTATAAATCATAAAAATAAATATTTTATAAAGAATAAGTAAAAGTGGTTTAGTTTAGTGGACTACATAAATCATATAAATAAATATTTTATAAAGAATAAGTAAAAGTGGTTTAGTTTTGGAGTGTATAAATCATAAAAATAAATATTTTATAAAGAATAAGTAAAAGTGGTTTAGTTTTGGAGTGTATAAATCATATAAATAAATATTTTATAAAGAATAAGTAAAAGTGGTTTAGTTTTGGAGTGTATAAATCATAAAAATAAATATTTTATAAAGAATAAGTAAAAGTGGTTTAGTTTACTGGACTACATAAATCATAAAAATAAATATTTTATAAAGAATAAGTAAAAGTGGTTTAGTTTACTGGAGTGTATAAATCATAAAAATAAATATTTTATAAAGAATAAGTAAAAGTGGTTTAGTTTTGGAGTGTATAAATCATAAAAATAAATATTTTATAAAGAATAAGTAAAAGTGGTTTAGTTTACTGGAGTGTATAAATCATAAAAATAAATATTTTATAAAGAATAAGTAAAAGTGGTTTAGTTTAGTGGACTACATAAATCATAAAAATAAATATTTTATAAAGAATAAGTAAAAGTGGTTTAGTTTACTGGACTACATAAATCATATAAATAAATATTTTATAAAGAATAAGTAAAAGTGGTTTAGTTTACTGGAGTGTATAAATCATAAAAATAAATATTTTATAAAGAATAAGTAAAAGTGGTTTAGTTTACTGGAGTGTATAAATCATAAAAATAAATATTTTATAAAGAATAAGTAAAAGTGGTTTAGTTTACTGGACTACATAAATCATAAAAATAAATATTTTATAAAGAATAAGTAAAAGTGGTTTAGTTTACTGGAGTGTATAAATCATAAAAATAAATATTTTATAAAGAATAAGTAAAAGTGGTTTAGTTTACTGGAGTGTATAAATCATAAAAATAAATATTTTATAAAGAATAAGTAAAAGTGGTTTAGTTTTGGAGTGTATAAATCATAAAAATAAATATTTTATAAAGAATAAGTAAAAGTGGTTTAGTTTAGTGGACTACATAAATCATAAAAATAAATATTTTATAAAGAATAAGTAAAAGTGGTTTAGTTTAGTGGACTACATAAATCATATAAATAAATATTTTATAAAGAATAAGTAAAAGTGGTTTAGTTTTGGAGTGTATAAATCATAAAAATAAATATTTTATAAAGAATAAGTAAAAGTGGTTTAGTTTAGTGGACTACATAAATCATAAAAATAAATATTTTATAAAGAATAAGTAAAAGTGGTTTAGTTTAGTGGACTACATAAATCATAAAAATAAATATTTTATAAATAATAAGTAAAAGTGGTTTAGTTTAGTGGACTACATAAATCATATAAATAAATATTTTATAAATAATAAGTAAAAGTGGTTTAGTTTTGGAGTGTATAAATCATAAAAATAAATATTTTATAAAGAATAAGTAAAAGTGGTTTAGTTTAGTGGACTACATAAATCATAAAAATAAATATTTTATAAATAATAAGTAAAAGTGGTTTAGTTTAGTGGACTACATAAATCATAAAAATAAATATTTTATAAATAATAAGTAAAAGTGGTTTAGTTTACTGGAGTGTATAAATCATAAAAATAAATATTTTATAAAGAATAAGTAAAAGTGGTTTAGTTTAGTGGACTACATAAATCATAAAAATAGATATTTTATAAAGAATAAGTAAAAGTGGTTTAGTTTACTGGAGTGTATAAATCATAAAAATAAATATTTTATAAATAATAAGTAAAAGTGGTTTAGTTTACTGGACTACATAAATCATATAAATAGATATTTTATAAAGAATAAGTAAAAGTGGTTTAGTTTACTGGACTACATAAATCATAAAAATAAATATTTCATAAAGAATAAGTAAAAGTGGTTTAGTTTAGTGGACTACATAAATCATAAAAATAAATATTTTATAAAGAATAAGTAAAAGTGGTTTAGTTTTGGAGTGTATAAATCATAAAAATAAATATTTTATAAAGAATAAGTAAAAGTGGTTTAGTTTACTGGACTACATAAATCATATAAATAGATATTTTATAAAGAATAAGTAAAAGTGGTTTAGTTTAGTGGACTACATAAATCATAAAAATAAATATTTTATAAAGAATAAGTAAAAGTGGTTTAGTTTTGGAGTGTATAAATCATAAAAATAAATATTTTATAAAGAATAAGTAAAAGTGGTTTAGTTTACTGGACTACATAAATCATATAAATAGATATTTTATAAAGAATAAGTAAAAGTGGTTTAGTTTAGTGGACTACATAAATCATAAAAATAAATATTTTATAAAGAATAAGTAAAAGTGGTTTAGTTTACTGGACTACATAAATCATATAAATAGATATTTTATAAAGAATAAGTAAAAGTGGTTTAGTTTAGTGGACTACATAAATCATAAAAATAAATATTTCATAAAGAATAAGTAAAAGTGGTTTAGTTTACTGGACTACATAAATCATAAAAATAAATATTTTATAAAGAATAAGTAAAAGTGGTTTAGTTTACTGGACTACATAAATCATATAAATAGATATTTTATAAAGAATAAGTAAAAGTGGTTTAGTTTTGGAGTGTATAAATCATAAAAATAAATATTTTATAAATAATAAGTAAAAGTGGTTTAGTTTACTGGACTACATAAATATGACATAATTAAGTATGTGGAGGATATATATATGAGCAAAAAAAATAAAAAAAAATTATTTCTTAATGATAGGATTGAACATAATATTATTGATAATTTATCAAATTTAGATACTAATCTAGATAAAAATTTAATGGTTTACAAAGATTTAAAAGAACAATTAAAATTGAATTTATCAAATGAAATTGACACTAAAATTCAAAGAATGAGAATTCTATATGAAATTAAAACAAGAAAACTTTATAAATACGATGGTTTTAAAAGTTTTTCACAATATTTAAAGACTTTTGTGGTTGCTAAAACCCAAGCGTTTTTTTATTTAAAGCTTTACTCAAAAATTTTAGAGGGTAGTATATCTATTGATACGATTAAAGAATTAGGCTTTGAAAATATAAAAAAACATATTTTTAAAAAAAAATCATTCGATTTTAATAATAATAATAAAAGCAAATTAGATAATAAAAATATTTCTATTAGAATTTTTATGAGGGATAAAGAATTATATGAATTTGTAAAGCAAGATATAAAAAGAGCAAGTTATATTTTTAAAGAACTTTTTCAGAATAGAAAAGATGTTTTGACTGATATTGTAACTAAATATGATAATGAAAGAAATTAAATTAAAAGTAAAGGAGTTCTGCAAAAATTCTGCTTGATTTTTGTTTTAAATGTTCTTGTGGGAAATATTATTTCTTATTTAAAATTAAAAATTTAAATGTTGATAAAGATACTATGATCGAAATACTTAAAACCATAAAAAGAACCGAAATTAAAGCAAAAAATAAAAATATACACTTTACTAAATCTTGCAGTAAAGAAAAACAAGAAAAATTAAAGGAAATTCTATGCAACACTCAAAAAGAATTAGAAAAAAGTGGATGCAATTCAGAGCAATTAGAAACAAATTTTCAAAAAATATACGAAAATTACAAATATAAACCTCACTTTATTATTGAAAATCATAAATATAGCGATTTAAGTTACATAAAGCGTAAATTAGAAAAGTCAATTGAAATAAAAAAAGAAAATCCCCAAAAAGATTATGAGAGTCTAAAAATAAATATTTTCCATATTTTTATTGAACAACTAAAAAAAGAAATAAATATTGAAACTCTAAAACCACTTGTAAAAGAATATTTGAATAACCAAAAGAAAATAAAATACACAAAAGTATTTGATACATATTACACGAGGTGACAACATAAAAAAATATTTAAATTCGCATACAAAAGTACTTATTACAAAAGATACCTTTAAATCTTATTTTTTTAGGTTTTTATGGGACAAAAAAAATATTGTAATATTTGATATTTTAAAAGTATATGCTCAAAATCTTTATAAAGAACTTATAAATTCGGAAAAAACATATAATCAAGTTGTTGTAGAAATAGTAGAAAATAAAGAACTAGGATATTCAATAAACCACAGAATTATAAAAGTTAGTTCAAGTAAATCCATTTACTATTAATAAATTCGAAATTAGCTAATTTATTAAATTGTTGTAATAATATTATCCATTATTAGTAATATATATATCTAGATTTTCTTTTAAGAATTTGGTTTGTTAGGCAATATTAAGAAAAACAAGACTACAAGTTAGTCTTGTTTTTCTTATTTACATTCAAACTTGTTTGTTGCTATTCTAATAAGATCGATTAAAGCTCCAACATATAAAAATCCAAATGTAAATAGGTATAACATACCAGTTCCTATTTTACCTACATAAAATCTGTGAACTCCTAAATAACCAAGAAATAAGCATAGTAAAAATACCACAAGTTTATTGTAGTTTTCGGTTTGTTTATTTCTGACCCCGCAAGAAATACAAATCTCAGCATCTTTTTTAATTGTCTTGCCACAAGAATGGCAATATATTTCGTCAACAGCTTTTGACATAGTTTTACACTCCTTTTGAAAATAAAAAATCCCCAATTAATTTAAATTTAATTAATATTATATAACAAATTGTCTCCATTTATTATGTAGTTGGTATTCCTTATTGAACAACTAAAAAAAGAAACAAATATTGAAATTCTAAAGCCTATTATAAAAGAATATTTGAATAACCAAAAAAAAATAAAATACAACAAAATATTTGGCATATATTATCTTGAATTACTAGAAATAATAAAAAATAGAAAACATGATCTAAATTTAGAAAAATTTAGTAAAAAAGTTGTTTAGGTGCTAAAATATGAAAAGTTTATTTAGATTAGTGCAGAAAATTGAGTTCAAAAATACGAATTATTCCATAGAGGCTAAAGAATAAATGATAAAAACACCAATAATTAGTGAAGATCAATTTAAAATAGCTTTAAAATTAATCAAAATGGGTGAAATTATTGTATTTCCAACAGATACGGTTTACGCTATAGGGGCCAATATTTATGATGAATATGCAGTGAGAATGATAAATTTAGTAAAAAAAAAATCCATTAATGAGCCCTTAATGCTTTATGTTGATACAATAGAGAAAATAAAAGAATTATCCAGCCATGTTCCTAAAAGTGCTAAGATTTTAATGGAAAAGTTTAGTCCGGGCCCTTTAACTTATGTTCTTAAAAAATCAATAAAAATACCTAAATTCATTAATAATAACTTAGATACAGTGGCAATAAGAATACCCAAAAATAAAACCGCATTAAATTTAATTAGAAAATTGAAAAACCCTCTTGTAGTATCATCAGCAAATTTATCCAAAAGGCCTAGTTCAACAAGTTTTAGCATGGCTTTAAAAGAATTAAATGGGCTTGTAGGAGGGATAATAATGCCAAAAAAAAATAAAGACTCTAATATTGGCATAGAGTCAACTATTATTGAATTTGACTCGAAAGATAATGTAATAATATTAAGGCCCGGTGCAATAACAAAAAAAATGATAGAAAAAGTGCTAGGCAGTAGATATAAAGTAAATTATGCAAAGGAAACAAAAATAGACTTAAAAAAAATGTTTTCTTATAGGCTAAGAATACCTGTCCATACATTTAAACGCGGGGATAACATAAGAAAATATTTAAAAACGAATACAAAAGTACTTATCACAAGAGACACTTTTAAATTTTATTTTTTTAGTTTTTTATGGGATAAAAAAAATATTATATTATTCGATTCTTTAATAGAATATGCAGAAAATCTTTATAAAGAGCTAGTAAATGCCGAAGAAAAATATGATCAAGTTATTGTTGAAATAGTAGAAAATGAAGAACTAGGGTATGCTATAAATAATAGAATTGTAAAGGCTAGCTCAAATAATTTCATGTAAATTCATTAATAAATTTTTACTATTCTAATAAATTGTTATATGTTTCCCATATATAATGGAAAACATTTTCGAGTACTTAAAATTAAATGCCGTCGAAATTTGTGTTTTAAAAGATATAAAAAAAGTTATTTATAAGTTCTATGAGTCGATTTTAGATATAGAAAATGATGCGGAGACAATAAATATATTGTCTCCGCATAAAAGTCAAAACATTTTAAATGAATTTTTTTTTAATTTGGGGCCAAAAAAGTCTAAAGAATTAATCAACCTTTTTCGTAAAATTAAAGTAAAGCTGGGTGATAATGTGTTTGAAAATAAGGTTTTCATATTCTATTTATGTCTTGATGATGTAGATTTTTTTAAACTTTTGTATGTGCTTGATAAAAGCAATTTTGATGATTATCTAATATTGATTTATGAAAAATTTCTTGCTATAAGAAAAGATTTGAAATTAATATTGAACAATTATGGTTCGAATAACTTGTAATTTAAAGTAAATGTATTAGCCCCTTTTTGGGGCTAATAACATATTCTGTATTTGTAATTTAGGATTGTTGCAATAATATTATCTATTATTGTAATATACAAGATTCACGTTTTGTATGTTGCAGTAAAGGGGCAGTTTTTGTATAGATTTTTGTGTAGAAAAATTTTCATTAATTTTTGGTTACTCTGCTGCTCTAGAAGAGTGTCCTACTTTTTATTAAATTTCTGACTTTATTTTTGCACTTATGATATAAAGAACTGTCCTTTGTATATGATTTAGAATGCAATTATAGCATTATGCCTTTTAATTTAAAGAGCGTTATTTGTTCCTAAAAAAGAAAAGAATTTCAAGTGCATCTAATAAAATAGGAGCCAATAATGGCTCTACAGCTTATACTAAAAAAAACTAATTT
>NC_000956.1 GCF_000008685.2 Borreliella burgdorferi B31
CAACTTCAGTTTATATTATCAAACGATAAATAAAACATTAAGTACAATAACCCAATATTTCAAAAAAGATGCACATTTTAATAAAAAACTAAAGCTGTTCAACTGCAATTGTTGCACTTGAAATTTTTTATACTAAAATAAAATACAAATAATTATATTAACAAATATCGATTTTTATAAAAAATAAGTAAAAGTAGTCTAGTTTACCTGAGTATTTAAATACTTTTAATTGAGGATGTTTTATTTTAAAAAGGAGTGTAAAACTATGTCAAAAGCTGTTGACGAAGTATATTGCTATTCTTGTGGCAAGATTTAAAAAAGATGCTGAGATTTGTATTTCTTGCGGAGTCAGAAATAAACAAACCGAAAACTACAATAAACTTATAGTATTTTTACTATGCTTACTTTTTGGTTATTTAGGAGTTCACAGATTTTATGTAGGTAAAATAGGAACTGGTCTATTATACCTATTTACATTTGGATTTTTATATGTTGGAGTTTTAATCGATCTTATTAGAATAACAACAAACAAGTTTAAATGTAATTAAAAGGATTCTTTAGTAAATTTTTTATTAGTCTTGTTAAAATTATTTTTTAATTTTTTAAGCACATTTTGTGTGAACTGCTATTTCTATAATCTTTGATTTAGAAATAGCAGTTCACTAGATAATAATAAAGCTAAAATTAATATTTTAGTATTTAATAATTCTTGAGAAAAGGTAAAATTGGTATATGTTTACTTGTTATAGAAAAATCTATCTTGGTAGGACTTTTAATGTTTAATAAAATAGTGATTAGATAAACTTGTATATTTACAACAGATTATTTTTGTAGTAAGGTGGGTAAGGAGCATATATGAGGATTTTGGTTGGCGTTTTCATAATAGCAGCATTGGCTTTATTGGGTTGTTATTTGCCTGATAATCAGGAACAAGCTGTTCAAACTTTTTTTGAGAATTCGGAAAGTATTGATATGGGTTCCGATGAGATTGTTACTGAAGGCATATTTTCTAGTTTAAAATTATATGCGTCTGAACATCGTTTATTGGTTGAGATAAAAAAGACTTTAATTAGTTTAAAAGATCCTAATTATCGTGATGTACCCCCAGTGCGTGACTATAATGAGGAGTATTTTAATAAATTCTTTTTAGATTTAGGTTCTGAGCAATCTAAAGACTTGATTAAGTTGTTTGGTAGGGTAAAAAATGAGCAGAATAATAAATTTAAAAGTGAAGTTTATTGGCTGTATTCATGTATAAGCGAGTTATATTCTCCAGATATTAAGTATTCTGGCGAAGAGGGGAGCCCTGAGTATGATCGTTTTATGCCTAGACCCACTGCTTATCAACAATATTTAAAAGTGAAGAGAGAAATAGAAAGAAATACAATTAATGGAAAAATTTTATGAAAAAGAACATATGTATTTTGAATATATTTTTATATATACCATTATTTTATTCATGCTTTTTGACTACACCAAAATCTTCAAAAATCAACAGTATCAAAACCGAGGTTTTGGATTTTAAGATAATTGAAGAGGGAAATATTATAAAATATGATAAAAAGCCCATTGAAGAGAGTAATAGCAATATTTGTCTTACCTTTAAGGAACCCGAATTAAACGAAATAAAAGAAGGAGAGGCATTTGAAATACTTGCAAGTGGTTATGTTACATGGGCAAAATCTGGTGATTTAAAAGATATAAAAGATAAAAATAACAATTTAATTGAAAATCTTAGAGAGCTTAAGTATTCTTATATTTTTTCACCCATCCGATTCAAAACTTATTCATTGCTTACCTTTAGCTATACTTAATTATAGCATTAATGACAATAACTATAAAATATTCGGTCAAGAAGTACCTATAGCTAAGATAATAGCATTTGAATCAACTGAAGAGTTTGAAAACAAATATGAAATCAAAAGTTTAAAACTAAATTCTGAAGAGTCGAATATTGATTTTGAACAAAATAGAACTGGTTTTGCCAAAATCAATTTAAAAGAAACTTCAAGGGAACCTCAATACATTTATTCATATAATTTTGGGGTTTTTGACAATTCCTTAGTAGATTATTTTAAGCTCTTTTACAAGAAAAGTAAATGCAACTATATGCCTGCATATCTTACTATAAAAGATAAACAAACAAATAAAGATAAAACCTACGAAATCATATTAAATCTAAAGCTATTTAATAATACTATTAGATTAATATTTAATAAGTATTCAAATTTATCAAAAGAAAAATTAAAACTTTTTACTGATGAATGATAAAAATTGAATAAGAAAAGCAAAGACAAAAATTTATCAATTAATGTAAATAAATACAATTCAAAATTGATAAAGTTGTGTGACATATTCGGCATCTCAACTTGTCGATTTAAAAGTATTGATAATAAAAACCAATTTTAGCCCTTTTTCAAAGATGTTATTTAATTAATCGGTTTTACTTATTAAGGCTAATATTAAATATTTAGAATATTTAAATTTTCAAGACCGCAAGTATCAAATATTTATTTCTCAATGGACCGGATTATATTATTATTAAAATAATTAAACTTGTTAAAAATCAATCAAGGATATATAAAACAGATTTTTTAAAATATTATAAAACTTTTGATAATAAAAGTATCCTTGTATTATATATAATAATATTTTTAATTAAATAGATAAAATATATTATTGATATTGAATTTGATTAAATAATTAAGCATACTAAATACAGAGCCATTCAAGGAGAGTATTTATGAAATACTATATATGTGTGTGTGTTTTTTTGCTTTTGAATGCTTGCAATTCAGATTTTAGCACTAATCAAGAAGATATTAAATATCCATCTGATAAAGAGAAATCAAAATCCAACATGGAAGCAAGCTCTAAAGAAGAAGATCCAAATAAAAAAATAAAAAATACACTGCTTAATGATTTAATAAATTTGATAGAAATAGCTAATGAGCATAAAGAAAAATATGAAAAAAGAATGCAAGAAGAACCTTCAGATCAATACGGAATATTGGCTTTCCAGGAATTAGACTTGTCCGTTGGAAAAATATCTGAAGACACCCCGCAATCTAAAAAATTTAGAAAAAACACCTATTCTCCCTTAAGCGCTATTGATGTCAATAAATTAAAAGATCTTTCAGAGATTATAAGAAATTCGGGCCAAATACAAGGTTTATTTAATATTTTCAACAGATTCGGAGGCATTTTTGACGACTCACTTAATCACGTATATTCTAAAAAAGATATCCTAGGGGGACTAGAAATTTTGGATTTAGATAAACTAAAAAATTCGTTTGAAAAATTACTATCTATAAAAGAAACTTTCTCAAAAATGCTAAATCAACTTTTATTAGATTATAAAAATGATAAAGATCATATACGAACAGAGACAAATAAACTTAAATCTCATACAACTGCACTTTTCGAACAACTTGATAAAAAAGAAGACGAAGCATATGAACCTAAAAATCAGATATTTTCAATAAGTAACCTTTAAAAAAAGATTCAACTCCATATATAAAATTTAAAAATTGTGCTAACATTCATTTATAAAAACTTAATTATTAGGAGGTAATATTAATATGAAAAAATTTTCACATTAATATTAATTTTTAGTTTAACAATGCAAATCTTTGCACAAGAGAAACTTGAAAAAGGTGTTGGAGATATTGCAACCGTAATGAAATATGAAAGTAAAAAAGCAACCATATTAGCACCATTACTTTTGAACATCTTTTTATCTTTAGGAATAGGATCCTTTGTTCAAGGAGATTATATTGGTGGTGGTGCACTACTTGGCTCTCAAGTGCTTGGAGGAATACTTATAATGGCTGGATACATGACCGGGGATATTGGATTCGTTACAGAAAGCACAGCAACAGTAATAACCGGAGGAGTATTATCAGGAATAGGAGGGCTCACAATTGCAGCATCCTACATCACTGGAATTATCATTCCATTTAAATTTGCTAATAGATACAACGCAGACCTTAAAAAAAGACTCGGCATTGCACTTGCGGGGCTTGAACCCAATTTTGACATTGGAATAAACGGGGATTCCAACTATCGTTTAAAAAATCCTATTGAATATCAATTTACCTGGGGTTAAGAGAGATTATTAATGCAAATAATCTCTCTTCAAAGCCTACTAAAAAAATTCATTGATACTATTTCGAAATCAAGAATTACATAAATAACTTTTTGTCTCAATTCACAAAAGTTTTTTAAATTTCACAAGATTTACCTAAACTAAAGTAGTAATAAAAATGAAAAAAGTCCCCCCCAAAAGGGACGCTTTGATTGCGACGATAATTGTGGAAGGACAAACGACATCATCCAGCCTAAAATAACAATAGCACCATATATGATAAAAATCAAGTATTTGTTTTTATTCTTTTTTTTTCTTTTATATTTTTCATATTCATTAATTAGATCTGATAAGACTTCTTTTTTAGTAAAAAAAAGTCTTTCAAGAATATAACACGCTCTTTTAGTATCTTCTTTACAAAACGTATAAAACTCTTTATTCTTCATAAAAAACCTGATAGACATTTTTTTATTATTTACTTCGGACAAATTTTCTTTTTTTACGTTTAATAAATTCTCTTTCAATTGTCTTTGCAAGCCTCTAAATCCTGTTTCTTTAATATTATCTATAGAGATAGCTCCTTCTAAAACCTTTTCATAAACTTTTAAATACAAATACGCTTGTGTTTTTGCAATTACAAAATGTTTTATAAATTGCTCAAAACTAGAAAAATTATCATATTTGTAAAGTTCTTTTTTTTTAATTTCGTATAAAATTTTCATTCTTTCAATTTTATTATCAATATCATCTTTTAAATTATATTTTAATTTCTCCTTTAAATTATTGTAATTAATCAAATCCTTATCTTGCATGTTATCTATATTTGTCAACTCTTTATTCATATGACTGAAAGTCCTACTATTTAAGACTAGCTCTTTTTTGTTGTATTTTTTCCCCATCTTATCATCCTATCTTACTTATAAAAAAGTGCGCCGTGCGGCGCTGAACGACTCAATAGTTACTAATAATCCATTTCTAAACTTAGAAATGCAAATTAATAATATTTTCTAAAGTATTTTTTGTTTCCTCATAATATGTTTCTTTTACAGAAGGTTCTAAAAGTTCATTTATAAGAACTTTTACACTATTGTAGTAATGAATTTTTCCCTTTATGTAAAAAGAATATTCCTTATAAAGCAGTTCTTCTACATCTTTAAATGTATTTCTATTTTTTAGAAACTGATTTTCTATAATCGAAATATTAAAGCTTTTATTTCTAAAATCTTTAATATCATTAATGGTTTGCATTAAAATACTTAAACTTTCTACAGAGAATCTTTCTACTTGAACTGGAATTATTATATAATCTGTAACATTCAAAGAATTTTTTAAAATAAAACCCAAGTTGGGTGGGGTGTCAAGTAAGATATAATCAAAATTATAATTTGTAATATTTCTATTCAAAATATTTTCTAAAAGAAGATCTTTATAATTTAAAATTTCTGAATTAAAATTTTCTAAAATAGGATGAGATGGAATTATAGAAATAAAATCATTAATTTTATTAATACACTGTCCAAAATAAACATCTTTTTTTAATAAGCTGTAAGAATTGCATTTATCAATGTTGAAAATATATTTACTAAAATAAGAACTTAAAGAATTCTGTGGATCTAAGTCAATCAATAGAACTTTTTTGCTTAAATCTTTTAATATATAAGAAAAAAGTATTGTTAATGTGGTTTTACCTACACCTCCTTTAGGGCTTGCAATTGTTATAATGTTTGATTCTTTTCTATCCATTTGTTTATTATTCCTTCCTCTTTTATTTTTTTATTGTAAAATTCGTAAACTGTTTTTTCCATGTTTTTTATATTTTCTAATGTAAATTTATAGTATTTTGTTTGTTTTTTTTCTTTTCTTAGTAATGTCCATAGGGACTGAACGTAACACTTAATAGATCCTTTTTTAAATACATATTCTATGTAATATGCCTTTTTTACTACATATTTTATATTATTATTGCCTATGATAAAAAAAGGTTTCTCGAGATTATCCCAACCGTATTTTATGCCTAAAAATTTTTCATCTTCTTTTATTGGAAATAGATTGAAAAAATTCCATCCTCCAGTATCATTAAATTTTTGGAAGGTTATCCTAAGACCCTTTCTAGTAATTTCAAATTTGATTAAATGCTTAAATATTATTGAATAATATGTTTTTTTATTCTCCTTTTCTTCTATTTTATAAAAGAAGATTCTTTTTTTTGTTTTCTTTTTAAGATTTCTAAATCTTTCTGTAAAGTTGTTCAAATTTTTTTCCTTTTATAATTAGCTAGTAAATCAAATAGAAATGTTTTATTTTGATTTATTTTCCATTTATTGATGTAAGTGTCTTTAAATTCTCCTACAATTTTGAAGAAATCTGTTTCGTAGTGAGCATTTTGTCTCATGAAGTGAATTTTATTTTTATATTTTTTTAGCTTTTTTAAGTAAAACTCTTTTATATCTTTTGTTTGATAGTCGTATTTTAAATGCTTGTTGAAATCTTTGTAATTTATAAATAACAATGGGGTTATTATCAAGGCTGGTGGTGGGCCACCAACCGCAATTAATGCATATGCCCTCTCTGATTCATTTACAATCAATTTTGCACCCGAAGATGAACATCAAGATCAAGCTAAACATCCCAAACAAGAGTATTCTATTAATTTGATAAAAGTTGCAATTTTTGGCAATAGAGGCCTTGAGAAAACAGTAACACCTGAAGCTGGTGGTTAAGCCTTGGGCAATAAAAGGAGTTAAACAAATGGCAGACACAACGCAATTATTAAAAGATTATCAAGATAAACGAAGTAAACTTGAAAAGTTTATGAAAAATCCCCAGTATGACGCTGGTTTGCTTAGCAATTCTGTAGAGTTTAGAGATAAAAACATACAATTTTTTGCCTCTGGAGGCACTAGAACCAGCAAATTTGACAAATTAGAAAATCATCCATTTTCTGGGTATCCATACAAGCGTGGGATAAAAAGAGTTATTCAAGAGGAAAAAGCTGATCAAATTCACTATGAACCCCACGTTGAGGCTGGTGGTGAAGATGATTTATACGGAATATGCATTGATATAGATGAGTTTAGCAAAACAGCCACTATTGTTCCGATTACAAATAATTTTGAGGGTTATTTAGTAGCAAAAGATTCTACGCTTAAAGTAAAAGACAAACTTGTTTTTAATAAAGACGGTGCTCTTGAAAAGGTGACTGGAGCACCACCAAATAAGGCAACTATTAATGCAATAGCGTTGTCTGATGCAAAACAAATTAGTAACGATGTTTATTTAATAAAAGTAGCAGTATTTGGAAATAAAGCTGTAAGTAAAAATTAATGATATTTGGGAGGATTTAATATGGAATTATTTGATGAAAATTATTATGCAAAAGCTGTGGCAAATATTATAGGAGAAGTTAAAGATCCTATAATGTATAAATGGTTTTCGCCTGATCAAATTGAAGATGTTGATCTTCAGATGGGCTACCAAAGAACTGTAAAGTGGGATGCGTTTTTAAATGCTAATCCTACAACGATTGCTAATGAGGTTAATACTATTTCAACTATTGGATTTAGTTCTGAAGTGGTAAGACTTAATTACTTAAAATTACAGTACAAATTTAGGCACTTAAAGCAGGCGTCTGAAAAATTTTACACTTCAGACTCATATCTTGGTGACATTAATAACAATTTACTTCCTTTCTCTCAAGCCTATAAGCTTGCAAGTAGCGAGATTATTAAACTTATTAATCACTTTGTACTAACAGGCACTGTTTCAATTCAAAAAGATGGAAAAAATCAAAAACGTCTACTTCCCAATATGTATGGACTTCTTAATATGCCACATCAAGTAAAAGAAGAAGTTGCTAGTGGTGATAAAGATAAAATGGATAAAATATTTGAAAAAATTGAGGCGGGACTTTCAAAGTTAGAGCTAGGAGACGAATTTTCTACACCTATGATGGTAATAGTTGACCCTACAACTTCGCTCAAACTCGTAAAGCCATACGCAGCAGCACAGGGTGCAGCAAGTAGCTGCGAAAAATGGGAGGATGTTTTGATTCAAACTATCAAGGCTATTAATAATAGAGAAGATGTCTACATTGAAACTTCAAACTTGCTAAAACATCAAATACTTATTTACCCATTAAACCCAGAGCTTATTAAGTTTAAACCTAGCAAGTATATGTTACCTACACCAAATGAACAAGTGGATAAAGATTCAACTGATATTGCTCATTCATACATTGATTTTGTTTTAGGAGGGTTACTTGCTACTAGAAAAACTATTTTGCAAGTACATATCAAACAAAGTTAAAAGTATAAGGTAAGTGAAAATGAGTGAACAAGAAAACTTACAAACACAAGTTGAGGCTGAAGAAGAACTTTTGGTAACAAAACTTTATTCTGAAGTGTTATTGTTACTAGGAATAGACAAACTTGCATTAAGCAGACAAAATTTTCTACTTCATTTATCTTTACTTCAAGCTATTCTAGTAACACGTGGTATTGATGCTAGTTCACTTACATATGAACAAATATTTTTACTTACCTTTTACCATATGGGTTGTCAATTAAGAAAACAGGGAGTTGTTCGAGAATTTGAATTTGATAGGATCAAAAAAGAGAAATTCAATGAACTTGAACTTGATTATTATCCTAGTAGCAGTGGAGGCGAAGAAGGTGGCGAGGGGGGTTGTGGCTCAAACAAGAATTTTTGTTCACAACTTGATGCATTTTTAGAAAAACTAAAAAGAGAAACTTCAACGCCATCTTGTGTGGGGGTTGTCTAATGAATGGTGTTAGAAAAAGACTTTCTGATATGTCATTTCGCATGATCAACGTATTTAAGGATCCTAAACCCTTAAAGTTTTATAAAGGTACTGTTGTAAAGCTTGAAAATGATTCTTCTTATCAGAGAGTATTTGATAAAAATAAGTACACTGAATTCGCAGGAGTTATTATTGACATAAAGCCACAAGAACTTGCAATTCTTTATGATTCTGATATGTCTGATATTCAAGGATATTCCAAACTTTACACATATCAAGACCTTAACTATGAACTAAAAGACCGAATATCAATTGCAGATTTAGTTTACTTTGAAATATTTAGTATTGACTCTTCAATCGGATATTTTACTTTGGTTTTAAAGGAATTTATATGGACAAACTAGAATTTAAAATGGAATTGGAAATTGGGTGGTTTGGTGGTCGTGCAGGTATTGCTAAAATGCATGAAAAAGGGAATAGCAATTTACCAGCAAGAAAACATTTAACCAAAATTGCTAGTAGTTCTGAGTTTAGAGAATATATCAATAATAGCTATATAAATTCTAAGTTTAATCTTGACCCTAAATAGGGAATGGAGGCTATTGGACAAGCTTTTATAAGGTACTATGAAAATTATCTACTATCAGCACAAGTCACTCCAGCCTTAAAGGCTAATACAATCAAAAGTAAGTTTAAAAGGGGTAGTAACACTGCAGCAATTCCACTTGTTGATACAGCCAAAATGTTATCAGAGATTACTTATAAGGTAACACTTGAATGATTTTCACTTTAGATATGGTATTAAATCATTTAACTCAAATATTTAAAGGGTTTAAGGCGTATGCACCTGAAAATAATTTTGAGTGCGACATCATAAATACCTACAATCATCCATATCTTTCAAAAATCACAGCTGCTAGCTCAAATATAATAGCATTGAAATTTGATGGTACAGAAAATCTATTTGATCATAATTCTAGAGCAGGTGTATTTTATGAAAATGCTTTGGAATTTAGTATAAATTTTCAAATATATATTATTGCAATAGTGTTAAACGCCAAAGACTTTGACGCTAATTCACGCATGTTAATGCTTTATAGTATGCTTAGTGACTTTTTGCACAATAAAGCTCATAAGTATAATTTGCCCAGTCTACAACCCGACTATATTAATAAAATTAACTTTTACATTTACCCAACATCTAATATGCAAACAGTTGGACTGATTAATTTAGGCACAAAATATAGCAACCATGCATACAGTGCATCTATAGCATTTAATGCTAGTGTAAAAGCAACCGAAATTTTAAAGGAGGAATACAAAATTGCCGCAAGATACAATTAGTGTAAGTTTGCTTGACTCTAGAATTCAAGCTAGTAGGCCCAATTATTATAATCCACTTTTGGTTTACAAAACAGCCAAAATTAAAGTTAATAAAGATGCTGCCAACTTTATAACATTGAATTTAACCGTTAATAACTATGAAAAACAAATTGAAACTTTAGAAAAAGATAATGGGAATGGACAAGATCAGTTTGGAAAAGAAAAAACACTGCTTAAAACTGCAATGTCAAATTTTTTCAATTCAAGTGAAGAATCATTAAAATCCGCTGTTCTTTTTATTTATAAGGATAAACCCGAAGAGTTAAAAAAATATCTTAAAGTACATAGACACACTTTTGTTGTACTTATTAATACTGAGGGTGATAATTCCGATGATGGACTTAAGATTTATAAAGATGATTATGATAAGTTTAAAACACCTTCAATTTTTTTTGTATTCTCGACTAAAGAACAAGAAATAAAAGAACTATTTAAAGATAAAGGCAATACTGAAAAAGAAAGAAATATTGCTGTTTACAGTAATAATAAAGACAATTTACACCTCAAATTTATAAGTCAATATTTACATCAGGCTAGTATTTTTCATGCTGTAAATCCTTATGGCATGCCGCTGGCTGCTACACCACTTGTTGATGATACTGTAATTGGAAAGTTGCGAACTGCAAAAATCAACTTTTATTCACTTCTTAATGAAACTGGTCTTGATGGTATGCCTGCCTTTAAAGAGAGCGTTGATCTTGCTGGAAGTTCAATAGACGAGCTTTTCACTTATCATTATATAAAAAATGAAGCGATTATTGAGCTTATTAGAATTTGGAACAAAAACAATAGGCAAAATAGCAAATTATCTGCACTACAACTTAGTGGTGCTAGAGACAATGCATATACTTCAGCAATTGAATGTCTTCTTAAAAGGTTTGTCGACAGGGGATTGATTATAGAGTATAAAAACTTAAACCTTACCCTTTCTCCTACACCACAACTTAAATTAGAACTTAGTGTGAATATTACTTATAACTTTAGCATTAATGCTGTTGCTTTAGTAATCACTACTCAAGATATAGTTGATTATCAAAACAGCTTAAGTGCTTAAAAGGGGGGCTAAAATGCAATTTTATGATTTAAGAGAAGTTTATTTTTCAATTGGTGGTACACAGCTACATAGTGGCAAACTAGAGCTTACAAGCGAACCTACAACAAGAGCAGTAATTAGTAGTGAAGATAAAGGTATGCCTGTAATAAGCTTAAGAGATCCCAAAACGATAACTTATGTTTTTAACATTGAAGTGACATTAGGTAGTCATGACTACATTTTGTTAACTGAACTTTCTGATGAACAGTTTTACAACATGGACGTGAGAAAAGAGGATAAAATGCTTGATTTAGCATTCAATGATAGAATTGCTACCAAAATTATTTCTAACTATGCAATTTTTACTGAAGAGCCTTCAAGAAGTTATTCTGCTGAGGCCGAAAAAGTATCTTTTGAAATTAGGGCTATTAATTGCCAAAAAACTAAACCAAACAACACTTAAAAGGAGAGTCTTATTGTGATAATGAGATATAAAATGAAAATTTTAACTAAAAATAAAACTTATGAATATCCGCTGAGAGTACTTCCCGTCTATGAATGGGATAAAGTGCTAGGATTTAATCAAAGTGACGCTGTTTTAAAGCTTAATGAGGTTAAATTCTTAAGAGAAATCACAAGCTTAATGATAAGTCCAAAATTTTTAGACGAATTCTATGTGATTTTGGATCAAAATAGAGAATTTATTTCTTATTATAAGGACTATCTTGTTGCAATAATTTACACTGCACAATTTAATACTTTTCATTTAGACAATAATCTAAAAAAGCCCGCTTTAGTATATTTGAGTGAGTATGAAAATAATGTTGGTGATTTTGTTGCTTTTGACTATATTAATGAAAATTTTGATTATGAAAAAGTAGCCACTTCGCTTTCATCAATTACATCAAATTCCAATGAGCTGGTTGCTAAATGAGCAAAAGAAATAGAGATATTGATAAAGCTATTGCAAGTCTTGATGAGACTAGAAAAAAATATTTTAACTTGCTTGACGAGATTAAGAACGATAAATACTTTTTCCCAGTAATTATGAATATTTGCTCATACTACTCGGTTAAAAAATTGCCTTATGACGAGCTTTTAGAAGTCAATAGACTTGCTGAGATTAAATTAGAAAAAGAATTGTATGAATTAATTTTAAGCAAGTGAGGACTTAGTGAGCGACAAATTCACCATTAAATTTAAAGGTATTCTTGATCATGCTGCAACAAAAAAGGCCATTGAACAAGATATTTCTAAAATGGAAAAATATCTTAAACCTAAAAAATCTAGTTTGGGTAGCACTAAAGATATTGTAAAAAATAATTTGTCGGACAAGAAAAAAGAACTTGGTAGACAATCTAAATTTGAAAGCTTAAGAGAGCGTGTTGAGAAATATAGACTTACACAAACTAAAAAACTTATAAAACAGGGCATGGGGTTTGAGAAAGCTAGAAAAGAGGCTTTCAGAAGATCTTTAATGTCTGATAGAGACAAAAGGCGTCTTGAGTATAAAGAACTTGCAAAAGAATCAAAGGCAAAAAGTAAAATGTTAGCGGCCTCTCAAGGAAAAGGACTTGTTGCCAAAATTGCAATAGGTAGTGCCCTAGGGAATATCATTAGCAACGCTATGAGTAAAGTTGGAGGAGGCCTTTTAGGTTTTGCTAAAAAATCGGTTGAAGAAGACACCAAAACAAAAAGAACAAAACTTCTCAATAGTGCATTTTTTACAGATAACGAACGAAATATGATTATGGGAAATAAAGACAAGAATACTAAGGGAATTCTTGACGGAATGAAAGGTTTTGAGCGAGACTTAGAAAAAGAAGAGTTTCTACATCAAGCAAGTGCCTTTAAGGGTACTCTAAGGGACCTAGATATGTTAAATGAAACTAATTTGAAAAACGCAGTAGAATTTGCAGCTATGCTTAAATCCAGTGGTGCTATGAGCAGCGAAGATGCAGTAAAGGCTGTTAATAGTGTTCTTGGGGGTGATGGAAGTGAGCTTTTTAATCTATTAAAGAAGTCAGGTGTTGGAGACAAATATATAGAAGATGCCAAAAGGGCTTGGCAAGGCGGGGCTGAGGTAGATCTAGATTCCAGAATTACCAAGATGATGGAAATGTTCGAGGATTTTAAATCTTTCGGCCTTACAAAAAAAGTCAATAATGCTGAGAGTATTCAAAGTAATTTGGCCTCAGCTGAGCAAACTCTTTCAAATTTGACCACTACTGTTTTGGACCCATTACTTAATATCATTAACTGGATCACCGCTAAAATTAAAAATTTTGATTTTACCAAAGATATTATCAATCCCATAATTAATGGCATTAAAAGTATTTTTAATCTTAATTATTTCTTTGCCAAATTAAAATCGGTTCTACCTACAATGTTCGGCGGAGATGGCGGCGAAGCTTTAAAAAAACTGCAAGAACAGGCTGAGAATCAAGACAATGCTAACAACACTCCATAATTTTGGTAAAAGGTAATTACTTATGACAAGTAACAAAAAAATTGCTAACAATGCAGCTAACAAAATAGATATTAATAATAAAATTACTAACAATCATGATATTGAAAAGAAAAAAATCAAGGAAAAAATTAATGATATTGAAAAGAAAGAAATCAGGGAAATTACTCGAATAATAAGAGATGTAATAACCCAAATATTTGCTCTTTTTGGAGCAGATAATTTTTTAGTGTTATTTCCTAGAATGGATCTAAAAGGTTTTGGATATATTCCTCAATTGTTTTTTATAAAACCAAAAAATGAACTCATAACACGCACTTATAATACTAGTTGTTCTAAAAGACCAGTTATCAATTATTATGATAGAAAAGCGGAATATGTAAGCTACAATCCGGTAATGACTGGTGAACATATCTCATTAAACGGTGGAATACTAACATCCTTATATAAGGATATGCTTTCTTTACTTAAAATGACTGTTTTTGGCAATACTATGCTACGTTTTGACGCGCATCTTGTAAAAGAACAACTAGCCAATAGAATACAAGCACAAGTCCCTTTTAGTATCTATAGTCCAACTTTTGGACTTAAAGAATTAGCTGTAATTACAAGTCTTTCGTTTAAAGATACTCCTTTCATTGACGAAGTTGAGGTTAGTCTGTCAATAGAAATAGTAAAAACATTCGCATTAGAAAAATATAAAGGATAAAAAATGCTGTTACTACAATATGATTTTAAAATTGAGTTCTACAATGTAGATACATCAAAAAAATCAATTGATAGAATTCCTTTTGCCGAAGAAATTCCTAAAATTATAATCAATACACAAGATGGAATTCATATTGATATTTCAATATCCAACGTGTATTCAAATATTCATACTATAAGTTCCAAACAAGCAAAAGTCGTACTTTGGAATCTTCCCTTAGACTTCACCGACGACATTAAATTTGGAGATATAGTAAAAATATATTATAAGAAATTTGCTCATGAAAAAAATTTTGATTTCATAATGGCAGGAACTTTAGGACCTCCTATGAGCACTGATTATCCGGGTGGGGATTTTAGTGTAGATCTTGATGTTCGTTTATTAACTAAAAGCAACTTCTTCAATCGTAAGTTAGCAGGCAAAGAAGGCAAAAACTTTAAAGGCAAAACGGTGCAGGAGGCAATAGAATCTGTATTTCCCAATCGCAATATCCTTAATATGGATGAAAAAGATTGTCTTAAAATTATTGACAAAGATATTTATGCCACAACACCAAAAGAGTTTATTGACAAAATAAAAGGAACATATGTTCATAACGTAATAGCCGATATTGGTACTGGTTTACGGGGATATGAATGCTATCTGATATTTACTAATTATATAAAAAAGGGGGAAAATGTCCACTACGAGGCATTAGAAGACTATGGGCTTGAATTTATACCACAACAAGAAATTACTTTGGGCACAACACTCAAAAAAAATCTTATATTTTGGAACGCAAAAACATTTTTCACACATAAGTTAAATGTTGGAGATAAAGTCTCATTTATTGATGGACTAGGGAAAATGATAAAAACCACTATAAAAGAAACAAGTGCAAGGCTTAGCAATACAGGAGAGTGTTCATTAATATTAAAGTTAGAAGATGATTCTAATACAAAACGTAAAAAATAAAGGGGACTAGAATTAGAATGAATGAAGACTATGAAATTTACAGAATGAATCAACGCCTTTATGGCCAGGCATTGGCTCAAGAAGACCTTAAAAATTGGATTTATTCAAACATTTTTATAATTAAAATTGGCACTGTAAAGGAGTTTAAACATCAAACTCAAGAAGCTATTGTTACAATACCCGAATTTGAAGATTTAGAAATTCACACAAAAAATATCTCTAATATCAGTTTAGAACTATCAAAAGGTGATTGCGTTTTACTACTTCAATCAAGCATTAATATTTTTGATAAAAATAACGATATTCACTTTGACAAACATCATTTTTATATACTTAGTGCAATTAGCCCAAAGACTTTAAATCTAATCTCTGATACTGTTAAAATTAAAGCAAACAATAACATTGAAATAGCTAACCAAACAACTAGCTTAAAAACAATTCTCAAAAATATTGTAAGTGCTATTGAGGGTATAAAAGTCGTACCCGCACAAGGAGGCCCAGCAATTGAATCAGTCAGTCTAAAAATAGCAACCACTAAAATTAATTCTGATATTAATAGTTTGTTTAAGTAATTTTTGCTAAATATGGTATAATTACTAGTATGGATTTAAGATTAGGCAATAATTTCGAATTGGTATTTAATAACGATTTATCACTTGTTGATGGAATTGATGAACAAAAACAAAGATTTTTGATATTTTTAAACACCTTAAGGGGTAGTTTAAGCTATGCTCCTCATTGGGGACTGGACTATTTCTTGCTTTTAAAACTGTTAAAAATTAACAATCTTCACGCTGTAAAAAATTATTTTCACGAAATATCTAAAGAACTTAACTTAGATTTAATAAATATTTCAACTACTATACAAGACAACAAAGCACACATATCCTTTTTTTTCTCAGGCGATGTTTTGAATATGGAGTTTAATTTATGAGTATAGTTTTTGATTCTGATTTTGGCATTTTAAAACGTACAATTAAGGATATTGTAAGATCGAAAAGAGAATATTTGCGTGTAAATTATGGGATTAATATTGATGATAACCAAAGCTCAATTTATAACATTATTGCGTCTTCTTTAGCATTAATTGAAGAAGAAATAATTAATAAGCTTAATCTCTTTTTTTCTAAAATGAAACCGGGTGGCACTTATTGGGCTGCTATTGAAGAACACATTTCTTCTAAAAGCACAACTTACAGCGCGGTTCGCACTGCTTTACTTAATCTTGATGGGGTTGAGCATACTAATATTAAAAGTGCAGCTGGTAAAGCCAACATATATCTAATTTTAAAGGAAACTTTACTAGACGATAGTAAATCTAATATTAATAGTCCTAAATTTAAAGCAAAACTTTGGGAGACATTATATCTAACAACTCCTAGTGGGACTTTACTTGAGGGAGACATCGAAATTGATGGCCTCAATTCAACTGGACAACGGAAATCCTATAAAATATCGCTAGGGAAAAGAAAATATGTTTATATGAAAGTAAAGTATAAACTTGACCTTAAAAACTACCTCTACTTAAATATTGACTCTCAAATTAGGGATATATATTCTAGGATTATTTCAAATAACTATTCTGATATGGGAATCAGCTTTGAATATCAAGACTTTTTTGCTCCAGTTAATGAAGTTAAAGGAATTAAGTTTATGGAAATAAGTGCTTGTATTAAAGATACAGACACTGAGAGTATTACAAAAATTGGTGATAGCGATTTTAAAAAAAATCAAGATATTGCCATTAATGATGACACAATGCTACTTTTCAATATGACAGATAGATTGCTTATTGATATTGGATAGTTAACAAATATGAAAATACCCAATCTTTTCAAAAACACCGAAATTCATAAATTTATACGTACAGAAACAGAATATGCACAAGCATTGCTTAATGAACTTAAGTCCCTTAATTCCAACTTCATATCCATTAATGTAATAGAAAATATAAAATCAAGATATATTGCAATATGGATATCTCAAGTTTTATCTATCTTTTATGCAAAAACTCAAACTTTACAAAGTATTACAAGCAATATTAATAGTGTTATTTTTGCTTTACGTCATATTGGCACTGACGAGTCATTTAGACTGATTTTCAAGACCTTTTTAAATGTGGACATTGAAGTTACTACTCCTGAAGCTGGGGTTATTGATATCTCTTTAAAAGGGGTAATAAAAACAAACTTTACTACATTTATTTCGCCTAGCACTAAGAAAGGAAAACGACTAAAAAAGATAATTCTTAGAGAAAAGAAGCCGGGATACGCTGCATCTAAAAAAGCTTTGGTATTTAACTCACTTCCTAAAGGCTATGATCATTCAATTTATGCTTTTATAAAGGGAATTATTCCTATTGGTAGAGTTCTCAAAATTAATAATACAGATGGTAACAATATTATAACTTTTAACAACTAAGGAGGTTTTATGGCTGATGATCAAGAAAAATTACTAATTGATGAAGAAGAAACGGTTCAAATAAAAGATTTAAATAAGGTTACGACCGTTAACGATACTGATCTTTTACTGCTTGATAATGGAGCTGCAAGCAGTAATGCTATCACCTTTAAAAACTTTTTAGATGCTTCTAAAGACAAAATATTTAAAGGAGAAGGATTAGACTATTTTAAGCAGATAATTAAGTCTACAATTGCCGAAGAACTTGCAGCTGATAAAGATTTTGTAGAAAAAATTTATGCTAAAATAACGGACAAATTAATTAACAACGATTCTACTAATATTTCTAACCTTTTTAGTAAAATCAAATCGCGCCTTACAGATAGCATATCATCAGCCACTTTATCTAAAAGTGATGATCTTTTGATAATGCCTTCATCAGATACTATTCAAAAAACACCCGTTCCTAAACATATACTTGGAGTACCATCAAATTTTACTTATGGCAGCATAACTAGAAGTACTACACTTTATCCTTCTGACTATGAGAATAAAGCGATATCTATTAATATGGAAGACAATGATGATGTAACTCTTATTTTTTACAAAAATTACGATAATGATCCCATTTATCTTGATATTGAGATTCAAGTAAAAATCAATGATAATAGGATGCAGAAAAAATCATTAAAACTTATGTATTCTGATGAAATTACATACAATTGGGTTTATGAAATTACGGGCCCTCGCGGACTATTCACCAGAACTCCCATTTATAACGGATGGTATATCCAAAAAAGAGCCTACATGTATGGAGATTCAGTCCCAGATCTTTTAAAACTGTAAGCTTTTTTAGCAAAAATTACGATTTTGATATATAATGTATATACAAATAAAAAATTAAAATAAAGGATTAAAAAATGGATACTATTAAATTAACAGAACTTCTTATCAATTTAAACGAAATTAAACTTATAGCCGTAATGATTTTTGTAACAGTGTTGGTTTTAGGAGTATTAATTCTTCTCAAGCCTTTACTAAAAGACATATTGACTATTGTAATAGGCAAGATTTTTAAGAATGGTAATGGTAATGGCAAAAATCACATTAAAAAAAGAGATTAACTTATGAAATTATCCAAAGATAATGTTGAGCTTGGACTTACGTCTTTATCAACCCTTATTGATATATTTTCTAAATTTGAAGATGAATTTGATGAAATTGCACATAAAGGATTCTTTTTGGTTTATGAGCTGTATTCTCATTATAAATTAATCTATACAGCAAATATGGAAAGACTTGAGAGTGCATTAACCCCAGCAATAAATAAAGCACTAGCTCCATTAAATGAAAAAATCAATCAATGCATTGACTTAGTTAATTCTGATGAAAAAAATCTCAAAATATCTAATGATCTGAAATTCAATCAGGAAGGAAAACCTATCTATAAGGAAAGAACAAATAATGCAAAATAACACTATTGGTTTAGGACTTAATTTACTATCCAGCTTAACTAACATAGCTAAAACTGATACAAACATAGATCATAATTACATTAATACTTTTAGTAAAGTAATAGATTTTTTCTACAAAACATATATAAGCACACTAAAATCTATGGAAACAGCTGAGTCAACTAAAATATTTGAAGAAATACAAGACATTTTAAAATACAACATTGAGATAATAGAGGCTATCTCTACTGATAAAAGCAAAAGAATTATCACTTCACTTAAAGCAACACGTAACAAAATCATGAAAGAATATATCAAAATACTTAAAAGAGGTGAAAATGCTTAAAAGATTGCATTGTCTACTAATTGCTTTGCTACTATGTTGCACCACTATTGCCAACCTACCAGAAGAGCCAAAACCGCCAATTATTCCAACACTAAAATCTTTAGCTAAATATGAAACACAACTTTCAGAGTATGTTATGTACCTAGTAACATTTTTAGCTAAAACAAAAGTTAAAGTTAATGATCCAAATTATCCAGAATATCCTTATCCAGACTTATCAACACTAAAAGACGAACACTCCATAACTGCGGTAAGACATAATATTAACATATATTTAGAGTACATTAAAAAAACAAAACCAATAGCGGAAAAAGTCTATAATAAATATTCCCAGTTAAAAATGTAAATTACAAAAAGGTTTTTCTTGCAAGAAATTCTATTTTACATATAAAAATCTCTAAAGCCAATTAATCTAAAATAGTATATAATATGACCATAAGGGAAAATTTTATGGAAACAGTGTCAACAAATATTGCAAGTGTAACTCAAGAACAAATATATAAAGAATTTATTAGACTGGGTATGGAACAACTAATAGCACAAGATTTATCTAAAAGATATTATCACAATGAGCTAACATATAGAGATTTAGAAAATTTAGAAAAACAATTTGATATAAAATTTGATAATCTTATTTTTAAGATTGATAGCGTAGAAAAGAATTTACAAAAAGATATATCCAATTTAGACGTTAAGATTGATACTGTAGAGAAGAATTTAAATGCCAAAATAGATGGTGTAGAGAAGAATTTAAATGCCAAAATAGATGGTGTAGAGAAGAATTTAAATGCCAAAATAGATAGTGTGGAAAAGAATTTAAATCTAAAAATAGATAGTTTAGATACTAAGATAGATACTGTAGAAAAGAATTTACAAAAGGATATATCTAATTTAGATACTAAGATTGATACTGTAGAGAAGAATTTAAATGTTAAGATTGATACTGTTAAAAGCGAACTTAATACTAAAATAGACAATGTAGAAAAGAATTTACAAAAAGACATATCTAATTTAGATGCTAAAATAGATAATGTAGAAAAGAATTTAATGTCTCTTACAGAAATGCTTAAATGGGTATTAGGAATCATGGGAGCAATGTCTATCACAATGATAGCCGGGCTAATATTTGCTTTCATTTCTAAATAGCTACTACCTCACTTAAAACATATCAATTCAAATAATAATTGTTTATCCCATATTTAGTATTAATAATTGATTAAGTGAATATTAATAATAAAAAAAGGAGTAACAATGAAAATCATCAACATATTATTTTGTATATCTTTGCTACTACTAAATAGCTGTAATTCCAATGATAATGACACTTTAAAAAACAATGCCCAACAAACAAAAAGCAGGAAAAAACGTGATTTAAGCCAAGAAGAACTGCCACAACAAGAAAAAATCACTTTAACATCCGACGAAGAAAAAATGTTTACTTCATTAATCAATGTGTTTAAATACACAATTGAAAAATTAAACAATGAAATACAAGGGTGCATGAATGGAAACAAAAGTAAATGTAATGACTTCTTTGATTGGCTTTCTGAAGATATTCAAAAACAAAAAGAATTAGCTGGTGCTTTTACCAAGGTTTACAACTTCTTAAAATCAAAAGCACAAAATGAAACTTTTGATACTTATATTAAAGGAGCTATTGATTGTAAAAAAAACACTCCACAAGATTGTAATAAAAATAATAAATATGGGGATGGTGACAACTTAATAGAGCAATATTTTAGAGGCGTCGCTAATGATATGTCTAATAGAAATTCTAATGAAGAAATTTATCAGTACCTTAAAGATGAACTTTTAAAAGAAGATAATCATTATGCTGGTCTTACAGCTAATTGGCAAAACTAAAAACATTTCTCAATCAAAAATAAAAACCTTAATTATTATACCTATAGCAGCCCCCAAATAGGGGGCTTTAATATTGCTATGCTGCAAATATATAATTAAATTGTCTTTCTTTTTTCAACATACAAAAGAATTTTAATACTTTTGTTTTATAAACATCCCGATTATCAGACATAAATACTTTAAGCTTATTTAGATCATCAAATCTATTAGTTTTATTGAAATATTTTTTTAAAAAATTTACCCAATATTCTATACTCTTAAGCTCAGCATTCTTTTCAAAAAGATCTTCTAAAGCATCATCATTATCAGTACATAATGCCCGAATAAGAGCATTTATATTATTTTTTTCTTCACCTTCATTTACCCAATTTTTTATATTAAACAGTGCGTCTCTAAAAATTTCATAGCAATAAGCCTTGCCAGATTTTAAGTTTTTATTAAAGGTGTTCAGTTGATTTTTTTCTTGATTTATGTCCTTTTTTTGTTCTTGTTTTTGATTAACACTAACTTGCTTGTTAGACATAGAATTTTCGTTTTCGTGATTATTGTAAATAGGTGCTGCATCAGTATCAAATTCACTTTTTATGTCAAGATACGCAACTAAAGCATACCTTTTAAAATAAGTAATAGCTGCACCAACAAGTTGTGGCATTGTATTCAAATTTTTAGACCCATTTTCACCGTTCCATTGTAATTTATCTGTATGAATTAATGTATCAAGCGACTCTTTGTATCCAGTACTTTTACTGTAAAATGTAGTCCTAACAACAGGAACTTCACCATTTTTACCATACACAAAAGTTGGAAATTGCCAAAAACCAAGCTTTAAATTGTGATTTTTTATAACATTTTGAATTACTTCTACTATGACATTGAAATCTTGATACTTATATCCGTATCCTTTAAGACTTTTGTCAATAAGTGGCAAGTTCATTCTTAAAGTATCCATATCATTTAAAAAGTCTATTTCTGCTTGAATATTATTTTGTATTTCTTGATTATTATTGTTTGAAAGATTTTCCATCTTTTTCCTCCTGTTTTTTCAATAAATATAAGTATATAGCAAAAACTATTTTTGCCAACTTTTTTACAAAAATTTTTACAAAAAAATAGGGCTTAGCTAAATTCTCTATTATCTACTAAAGAAATTAGTTAAGCCCGTGCTAAAAATTTTTTTGTAAATTGAAAAAACAGGTAGTTAAAACTGAAAAATGTTCAAATAACTACGCTGTTTGTATTGTAGCCCAATTTAGAATTAAAATCAATTTATATTTTCACTGAATTAAAAATTTCTATATTAATTTAACAAAATTAATAATTAAAATTTAATATTTTTTTAGAAAAGTATTTACTTTTAAATCAAAATTGTGCATCATATTATTAATTATTTATTGAAAAAACAGGAGAGAAAATATGAAAGATTTTCCAAATATCACAAAAATTCCAACTTGTCACAACAAACACCAACACAAATTAATATCTCTTACTTCAACGCTAGATTACCTAAACAAAAAAGATAAGAAATACACGCAACAAAACATACTCTACTGCTTTAACGAAAATCTAAAAAGGAATGGTCTAGCTCCCACTACACTAAGAACAATGCAAAATTATCTTTACAAATTAGAAAAAGTATTAAAAGTTACAACTAATTACTACCAACACATGGGTGTAAATTGTGGAACTGAAATTTACTATAAGCTAAAGTATCCTAAAAAAGAGTGTTACCAGAAAATCAACAAGTACTTTAAAGAGCAAAAAAACTCTAGATTTAAATCTAGAGTTAATAAACATTTTAAAGACAATGTTTCCAAAAATAGTAGTGTAAATTCAGTGGGGTGTTTAAGTAATAAAAATAATATAAAAGAAGAAAGAAAGATTAAAGAAATAGAAAAATATCAACTAAGAAATTATTTCAATAATTGTAACTTTAAAACGGAAGAAGCTCTTTCTATTTTGTATTTAAATATTGATAAAGATACTAAGATTGAGGCAATAAATATCTTAAAACAAAATGAAATTGCCCTAATAAAAAAATTCAATATAAAAAAATCTTGCATGAAAGAAAAACAAAAAAAATTAAAAGAAATTCTATACAACACTAGGAAAAAATTAGAAGAAAACGGGTACAATCCCAAACAATTAGAAATAAATTTACAAAAAGTATACGAAAATTACAAATATAAGCCCCATTTTATTATTGAAAATCATAAATATAGCGATTTAAACAATATAAAGCGTAAATTAGAAAAGTCGATTGAAAGAAAAAAAGAAAATTCTCAACAAAATTATCAAAATTTAAAGGCAAACATTTTCAATATCCTTATTGAACAACTAAAAAAAGAAACAAATATTGAAATTCTAAAGACTATTGTAAAAGAATATTTGAATAACCAAAAGAAAATAGAATACAATAAAGTATTTGGTATATATTATCTTGAATTATTAGAAATAATAAAAAATGAAAAAAATTCTTTAACCACAGAAGAATTTAGCATAAAGGCCGTATAAGGATTTAACATGGAAAATGCACTAGAACCTATTGAAACTGTAGAAAAAGGTAAATGTAAAGTTGAATGCCAAAATAAAGAACGCTTTATTTTAATTGAAAAAGAAAATGGTAAAGCAATGTATCATACAAAAATAATGATGGATATTTATAAATTTGGAGTTTATGAGAAAAAACACGAATTTAGATTATCATTGAGGGCCTTATTTAATGGGGAAAGAATTGTTGAAGAAACTCATTTGTACCCAATTAAAGAAGGAGATAAGTTTATTGGTATTTTTTATGGCTACAGAAAACCAATAAAAAAGCCATTAATAAAGTATCAAATAAACGGGGCTAGAAAAGCATATGCATTAGCAAGGGCATATTATATGGAATTTAGATTTAAAGCCGGAAGTGTTTTTTGCTATTTTAAAGGGCTATATCGATTATTAGATAAAAAAAGAACAAATAATCATTACAACAAAGTTTTATTTAGTATGTTTACGGATTTAGAACAACAAGTATATAAATTTTATGGGAAAAAATACCCGGAACAAGGACCGTTAATAAAATGGATAATAAAAAACCTAAAATAATCACAATAGCGTCAATTAAGGGCGGTGTTGGGAAAAGTACAAGTGCTATTATAATGGCAACATTGCTTGCAAAAGAGCATAAAGTTCTTTTAATTGATATGGATACACAAGCATCCACTACAAGTTATTTTTATAAAGAAATTTTAAATCAAAATATTGATATTGTGAAAATTAATGTATATAGAGTGTTAAAAGAAAAAATAGATATTAATGATTCAATTGTAAAGATTAAAGAAAATTTAGACTTAATCCCCAGTTATTTAACTTTAAATAAATTTTTAAGCGAATCCATACCATTAAAAGAGTTAAGGTTGCAAAATAATTTAGAATTTTTAAAGCGGAGGTATCATTATGTAATAATAGATACTAATCCTAGTTTAGATTACACTCTGTCAAATGCTTTAATGACTAGTAATTGCATAATAGTTCCAATGACTGCGGAAAAATGGGCGGTTGAAAGTTTAGAATTATTGGAATTTCATATGAACAATTTAAAAATAAAAATTCCAATATTTTTGGTTATAACACGATTTAAGAAAAACAATACTCATAAGCAATTGTTACAACACGTTGAATCTAAGACAGGATTTTTGGGATTTATCCATGAACGAGAAGATTTAAATAAAAAAATTGCTAAAAATGAAGAGTTTGATATGACCAAAGATTATATTAATGAATATAAAGGGGTATTATCAAGATTTTTAATTGTATATGATGAATATGTTAAATAAATCCATACGGATCCGTATGGATTTCAAATAAAAGAGGTTTATTATGGAAATAGAATTAAATGAGAGAGTTATATCAAGGGCAACAGATCCTGACGGTGAAAAAAAATTAATTACCAAAGAGGAGATATTTGCTCATTACAATGATTTAAAAAATAGATTAAAGACTAATATAAAAAAGAAAATTTTTTATAAGGTCGAAAGTATTAGAATTTTAAAAGAAATCAAAGATAATGAATACTATAAACTTGATGGTTATAAAAGTTTTGATGCTTTTATAAAAGACTATCAATTGGCAAGAACGCAAGTTTATATATATCTAAAATTAGCAAAAGCATTACAAGCAGGAATTCTTAATGAAGATTATATAATTGAAAATGGTATTTACAATTCTCTTGATAAAATAGAGAGTCAAGAAACCCCAATAGTAAAAAAATCAAAACAAAATCCAATAAAACCCTTAAGATTTCAACTTAAAAAGCAAGAAAGTTATGATTTTTATAAAAGTAATGCTAAATTTACAGGGTTTATGTTAGATAAATTATTTAGTGATGGAAAAGAAATAATTAAAAAACTTATGAAAGAATATAAAGAATTAAAAGGATAATATGGAGATTTTATGAATAGTTTGACTTACAGAACATACAATATAGAAAGTATAAAAAATGAGTTTTTAAAGATAGGATTTAGTGAAGAGGCAATAGATTTTGTTTTTCTGCATAATGATAATTACAACTTTGAATTTTTAAAAGAAAAATTGATTAATGTAGAAAAGAATTTACAAAAGGATATATCTAATTTAGACATTAAGATTGATACTGTAGAAAAGAATTTAAACACTAAAATAGACAATGTAGAAAAGAATTTAAACACTAAAATAGACAATGTAGAAAAGAATTTAAATCTAAAAATAGATAATTTAGACTCTAAAATAGATACTGTAGAAAAGAATTTAAACACTAAAATAGACAATGTTGAAAAGAATTTAAACCTAAAAATGGATGGCTTGAATATCAAAATAGACAATGTAGAAAAGAGTTTAAATCAAAAACTTAGCATGGGTAACAGACTAGTACATTTTATGATAATAACAGCAGCAATTCTAGGGCCAATTTTGAATGCCCTATTTATGAAATATTTACAAGGTGGCAAATAATAATGTATTGTAAAATTTGATTTTTTAAAATGGTACATTATAATATTGATAAAGAGTATTATCAATTAACACTTAATTTTTGCTTTTTCATAAATTAGAACTTATTTGAATTTTTTAACAAGAGAATTTAAATAGGTTCTTTTATTTTAACAAATACAAATTGATTTTAATTCTAAATTAGAATATATTCAATTATTGAAAAGCTTATTTAAATTATTTTAATAAGCAAATTTGATTAAACCCTAACTTTATTAAAATAATTTATGTAAAAAGTTGTCAAAAATAGTTTTTGTTATACATATATATATGTATGTAAATAGCTAAAAAAGTTTATTGCTATCAAAACAATCCAATCAAGTTGGGTTTAGCTAAGTTCTTAGATAAGAGAATTTAAATAAACCCAACTATTTTTTTGTAAAATTTTTTGTAAAAAAGCCTGACAAAAATAGTTTTTGCTATATACTTATATTTTTTACTATAAAAGGAGTAAAAAGATGGAAAATCTTTCAAACAATAATAATCCACAAGAAAATATTCAAGGAGAGCTCAAAATGATAAGTATTAATCAACAAAGTTTTACTGGTTGTGAAATATTTGAGGAAAAATCTTCTCCCATTAAAGAAAAAAGTAAATTAAGTAAGATAGGTAAGAAATTACCAGGAATAAGTAGTCAAGAATGTTTTAGATTTAATCGCAATATTGATTTTAGTGTGCAAAGAAACAAGTTAGATAAATACGGCGCTAGTGAAGTAGGCAATATTCTTGTTGGAGGTGCTGGGCTGAAAGATTTAATGATAAACAGAGTGCTTAAATATTTTAATATGAGTCTACCTTTTGAAGAGAATTTATATATGCTCAAGGGCAAAGAGTTAGAGAATTTAGGATTTAGAGAGTTTGTTAAAGCATACGGTGATAATATTGATATTTTATATAAAAATAAATATGCCAACGGTGTTGATAAGTATAATTATTTCAAAAAAATGGGCAGTTCAGAAACTTTAGTGGGCTCAACAATTGATGGCTGGTTTATCAATAATAATGGCGATTTAGAACTATTAGAGATTAAAAGTAGCGACTCTAATTATATGAGTAGTGCTATTGCTGAGTACAATAAAAATGGCAATTTTTTAAGCAGTAAATATTTTTTCAAATATTATATACAAGCACAAATGCAGCTAGCATGCACTGGGCTTGAGTATTGTAATTTGTTCTTTTTAATAGATGCTGCACCAATTAACTGTAAGATTAAAAGAGATGAGGCCTTAATATCAAAAGTGTTTGAATTTGTTAATAAATGTGAATTAGAAATTATAAATTTGAAAAAAGATATTTATAGTAACTATAGAGAGGAATACTTAATGGCACATAATTTTAACGAGGATACGTTTATAAAACTTGTTGAAGATTTAGTAGAAAGGAGTGATTTTTATAGTTCTGAAGTTGAGTTTGATTGGGTAAGAGAATTTATAGAATATGTTGATTGTGCAGACCTTGAAATTAAGGATAATCAATCTGCTGAAAATCTTGCGTATGATTTAATGGAGATTGATAGTCTACAAAAAGAATTAAATAGAATCCAAAACGAAAATAAAAAAAAAGAAAAGCCCATTAAAGATAGGTTGAAGATGCTAATTTACAATATTACGAATACATATCCACTAATTGAGCAGTTAAATTATAAATTTGGAGAGTTTGTGTTTACTCTTGACCCTAAGAAAAGGGCAATATCAGATAGATTAAAGGGACTACTACCAACAAGTGGTACAGTATTTTTCCCTAGTAATATAGCATTTGCAAATAGTGTTAGTGTCCCCATGTGAATGGGTGCACTAAAAAATTAAAAAAATAAATTTAATATAGGAGGATTAATTAATGCTTATTAATAAAATAAAACAAGACAATAGAACTTTAAGACTGGAGATACAAAAATGGGGTTGTTACTTTTTGTGTCTACATTATTATACAAGTCTATTTAAGAAACGTGAATTTAGTGCGTATGAGATAAATGCAGCGTATTATAGATTTATAGGACTTGGATATATTAAGAGCAATTGTTTTATTATAAATCTATGTATGATACTTAATTATTACGGAATTAGAAGTAGCGTGAGATATGAATCTTTAAATTATTTAGGTGCAGCCAATGAATTTGAAATAAGTGAAGTTAAAATCGATAAGGTTAATGGATATCACTTTATAGCAACAAAAAATAAAGAAATATTATATGATTCACTTGACTTAAAGCCACGTGGAAAAATATTTAAAGTAACTTCAAAGCGTATATTTAAACTGAAATAGTTTTACTAAAGTTTAAGGCACTTTTTAGCACATTCATAAGCTTGAATTTTATTAGCAGAAGATAGGCCGTAGATATTATCAATTTCATTGGTTGAAGAATATTTCATAAGTTCTTTAATTTGAAAAGAATTGTAGCCGTTGGATTTCAAATTTGAAATAAATAAATTTCGACATAGATGGAGAGATTTATTTACACGAAACCCTGACTTTTTGAGAAGATTTTTGAATTTATTAGAAATATGGATAATGCTAATTTGGTTGTCTTTAAACTTATGTTTGGATTTTTGAAAAAAATAAGTACGTCTTGTATCAAGATTTTTCTCATTAAAATGATTTTTGTGTGCTGTTTGGATAGCCTCGAACTCTTCTGAGTTGATAACAATTTCTCTAATACAAGTTACATTTCTTTTTTTTGCCACATTTACTTTTATGTTGTATAAAGTTTTTCCATTTTTGCTTAAAAAAGTTGAAATATCTTGCATTTTTACTTTTTGCAGTTCGGTGCCCCTGCAGCCACTTATTGCGAGTAAATGTAAAAACCAACCAGATATTGGATCAGCTTGTTTAAGAGTTTTGATGCATTTTTCAATTAGTTTGCCAATTTTTGGGGTCAAATAAAATTTAGGAGTTGGCTTTGAAGCTTTTTTAGTAGGCTTAGAAGAAATTTTTAGTGAATTTTTAAGAATTTTGTTTTCATTTATTAGTTTTTGATGATCTTGTAATAATTTAAGCATAAAATCTATGTTGAAATTATTTAAATTAAGATAATTATTCATGTCCATAAAATCCCCTCCTTATAAGTGTTACTTTTAAATTAAGTAAAAGTAATAAAAATTGATTAAAAATGTAATTTATATTTTACCAAAAACAAAAAAATTTAGTCAAATTGTGTGGCTTCTCATTGCATGCAAAATTTGGATTGTAGGATAGCTGTGATAAACAGAAGAGGCAATTTTTAAGGGGTGCACTTAAGAAAGATACTATACTTTAAGTGATATATAGCAAAGACTTTGAAATTTAAGTTGTATGTGTTTTGTAGTCTTTTATAATGAGCAGGCCATTTGCAATGGAGAGATTTTAGGGAGTTGATTAAAATTATATTTGCGTTTTGTTAATATGTAATAGCTGAATGTAACAAAATTATATATTTAAATCTTTGAAAAATTGTAATTGTTTGGGGTTGTGGTAAACTTAAGGCTTATGGAGTGGATTATGAATAAAAAAATGAAAATATTTATTATTTGTGCTGTATTTGTGCTGATAAGTTCTTGCAAGATTGATGCAACTGGTAAAGATGCAACTGGTAAAGATGCAACTGGTAAAGATGCAACTGGTAAAGATGCAACTGGTAAAAATGCAGAACAAAATATAAAAGGGAAAGTTCAAGGATTTTTAGAAAAGATTTTAGATCCAGTAAAGGATAAAATTGCTTCAAATGGTCCAATAGCAGATGAATTGGCAAAAAAATTACAAGAAGAAGAAAAGGTAAATAACGGGGAAGAAGAAAATGATAAAGCTGTCTTTTTAGGAGAAGAATCAAAAGAGGATGAAGAAGAAAATGAGCAAGCTGTTAATTTAGAAGAAAAAAATGCGGAAGAGGATAAGAAAGTTGTTAATTTAGAAGAGAAAGAATTAGAAGTTAAAAAAGAGACTGAAGAAGATGAAGATAAAGAAGAAATAGAGAAACAAAAACAAGAAGTGGAAAAAGCACAAGAAAGAAAACAACGACAAGAAGAAAAGAAACGAAAAAAACAAGAACAGCAAGAAGAAAAGAAACGAAAACGACAAGAACAAAGAAAAGAAAGGAGAGCTAAAAACAAAATTAAAAAACTTGCGGATAAAATAGATGAGATAAGTTGGAATATTGATGGTATAGAAAGTCAAACAAGTGTAAAACCGAAAGCAGTTATAGATAAAATTACGGGGCCTGTATATGATTATTTTACCGATGACAACAAAAAAGCTATATATAAAACATGGGGAGATTTAGAAGATGAAGAAGGCGAAGGATTGGGAAAATTATTGAAAGAATTGAGTGATACTAGAGATGAGTTAAGAACCAAATTAAATAAAGATAATAAAAAATATTATGCCCATGAAAATGAGCCTCCTCTAAAAGAAAATGTAGATGTCAGCGAAATTAAAGAAGATTTAGAAAAAGTAAAATCAGGATTAGAAAAGGTTAAAGAATATCTTAAAGACAATTCTAAATTTGAAGAAATTAAAGGATACATCAGTTACAGTCAGTAATTATATTGGATGCTTTTAGATGTAACTAAATTTTACGTACACAAAATAACAGCTAGTAGAAAAGTTCACTGGCTGTTATTTTTTTGTAGATTTCATTGTTATGAATATAGAAATGTTTTCTATCAAAACTTTCATTTAAAAAGTGCAAAAACTATTGCTAAAAATGTTGTTTATTTATATACTCTCTAGAGCTATGACGTATACAAATGAGATTTCAGATTTTGATGATAATTTATATAAGAAAACAAAAAAAGAAATAGATAAACTTATAAACAAGCTCTATTTAACTAGCCAAATAACTCTAAAGCAAAAAAGACAAATATACAGTGCTGTTGAAAGAATGCAAAAATACGTAATAAAAACCGGAAAAAGTGTTCTTTTAGAATCGGAAAAAGAATTTGTTAAAGACACTTTGAAAAGAAAAAATCTAATAAAAAAATTTAAAAGTTTTAAAGTTGATTTTAGCTACAAGGAAAGAATGCTAGAAAAATGTTTAGAAAGATTAGGAGAAGATAAATCCATCGAATTTTTGATTTTTGTTTATCAAATTCTTAATGGGATAAGAGAAAAAGTATTAGAATTAGACTTTCAAATAGATGCGATTGAAGAATTTAGAGATATTTTATTTTTGAGTATACACTATTATGATAAAAGACTTTTCACAAGTAAAAATCTTATGAATGAAATGAAAGATTTTTCCGAAAAAGTAGAATTATTTTATAGTAATATGCAATAAATTAATGAACTACTATTTCTAAATCAAAAATTATAGAAATAGCAGCGAACTAAATCAATAAAGGCCAACAAATATTCCCCGCTAAATATCAAGAAGTTATCAGTTAATGTTAACAATTAATAAATTGCTTTACTACTTAGAGTAACAATTTGTTAATTTTGTTATTTTAGGAGAAATTGTTTTGAAAAAAGTTAAAAGGCCTTTTGATGATTATGTTGTGTATTTTAGAGAAGGATCGTTAAATGATAGAGAAATAGCGAAAAAATTAGGAGTTTCTAAAGTAAATGTGTGGAGAATGAGACAAAAGTGGGAAAGTGGAGAAAGTATTGTTAACCAGGACGCTAGAGTAACAATTAGTGAAGATACTTTAGAACACCTTTTATCGCAAACCTTTAGATCAGAAGTTAACGCTAGGAAAGTTATAAGTGAATTAGATATAGAGTGTGCTAATTTAAAATTAGGATTTATACGTGCATTTAAGCAATATTCTAGTGTTGAACTTACTGGTATGCGAACTAAAATAGAAAATTTAAGAGCTGAAATTGACGCTTTAAATAAAGCAAGTAGTAAAAAAAACAAGCAATTTGTTAATGGAGAAATTAATTCTTTAAAAAGCGAGCTTGATGAATATATAAAGGAGTGTTCAACAAGAGAAATGGAGCTTTACTATGAATGTATGAAAAAACTTACAACTGCTAATGAGGCTGAAAGCAAAAGCAACTACAAAAATAGCAAAGGGCACAAGTGAACTTATATCAAACAAAACTTTTTACAATACTACAAAAGGAATACAAAAATAAATATGGAGTTGATATATCACAATTTGTAAAGCTAACAAATTCTTCAATTAATTTTGATAAGTTTGAAGAAGAGCAGCTAACTTTAAAACAAAAAAATGTGATAAAAAGCATTAAAAAGAATAATGAAAAAAAGATTATACTCAGCGGCGGCATAGCTAGCGGCAAAACGTATCTTGCATGTTATCTTTTTATAAAAAGTTTAATTGAAAATAAAAAGCTATATTCTAGCGATACGAATAATTTCATTATAGGGAATTCACAACGCTCAGTTGAAGTTAATGTTTTGGGGCAATTTGAAAAGCTATGCAAACTGCTTAAAATTCCTTATATTCCAAGACATACAAATAATTCATATATTCTGATTGATTCACTGCGAATTAATCTACATGGTGGAGATAAGGCAAGTGATTTTGAAAGATTTAGGGGAAGTAATTCAGCACTTATTTTTGTTAATGAGGCTACAACTTTACACAAGCAAACTTTAGAGGAAGTCTTAAAAAGATTAAGATGCGGGCAAGAAACTATTATTTTTGATACTAATCCTGATCATCCAGAACACTATTTTAAAACCGATTATATTGATAATATAGCGACCTTTAAGACATATAATTTTACAACTTATGATAATGTTCTACTTAGTAAAGGATTTATCGAAACACAAGAAAAGCTCTATAAAGATATACCATCATATAAAGCAAGAGTTTTGCTAGGGGAGTGGATAGCAAGCACCGATTCAATTTTTACACAAATAAATATTACTAATGATTATGTATTTACTAGCCCGATAGCATATTTAGACCCAGCATTTAGTGTTGGCGGGGATAACACTGCATTATGTGTTATGGAGCGGGTTGATGATAAGTATTATGCTTTTGTATTTCAAGACCAACGACCAGCCAATGACCCGTATATTATGAATATGGTTAAGACCGTTTTAGAAAATTTTAATGTACATACATTTTATTTAGAAGATAGAGACAATACAAAAGGTGCTGGTGGATTGACCCGCGAATACATCTTGCTAAGAAATAATATGGGTCAATATTTTAGAATTGTTCCAGTTAAGCCAAAGTCTAATAAATTTAGCAGAATAACAGCGTTAATTACGCCGTTTATTTATAAGAAACTGTACATTACGAAGTACAGCAGTTCTTCTGTATTTAATGATATTTATTCGTATAAAGGAGATAACAAAACCCATGATGATGCTCTTGATGCAATATCTGCAGCATATTTGATGTTGTCTTTAGGGTATAGAGAGAGAAGTGTTCACTTTGGCAATCAAAGATTTTTGTAAATTTTATTGACAAAAATAATAGTTTTTGCTATCATACATCTAATTTAATAAAGAGAAGTAAAACGGTGTGTGATTTAAGAAAAACAAAACTAATAGATAAAATAAGTTCACTAGAACTATATAAATACTCAATATTTTTTAGAAATTATATAGAAAATGTAGCAGAAGATTGTCTCAAGAACGGACTTGTTCTTGAGAGTTCTGACCGCAATGTTAGTGAATTTGAACTTGCTAGGTTAAAGGTACAACTTAAAGATGCTCTGCTTAATTGTATTATAAGCTACCGTTTTCATGGGATTGGCTATGTTTTAGTGAAAACCAAAGATACCCTAATAGATCTCGAACAGCCCGTTAATATAGAATTACCTATTGGTTTTGAATACCTTGATTATGAATATGTAAGAGATTTGGGAGTTGATTTTGATCATATAACCTATAAAGTAAAATCCAATAATAAAAACAATTCTTTAGATGCAGTTAAAATACATAAAAGTCGACTTATCATATATGAAAACTTTGATTATATCTTAAAAAGATATGTTCCGTGCTAAACCGAAAGCTTTTTGCTAGATATTTATTTATTTGAAAAGATATACGTAGAAATAGAAAGACGTATTGAAAACCACAATTTTTTGTTTTACAAAGATGAATCTTTAGTACAACTACAAGACGCACTGTCTAGCGCAACAACTTCTTTAAGTGCACTTACTCAGAGCAATAATGATAGGGGAAGTGGCCTTTTATCTTCTTTTTTGAGAAAACAAAATTCAAACAATCATAGTAAAGATATTTCTAATTTAAGAACCCTTAATGACTCATTATCACAGGAGCTTGCTAGGCTAAAAAGCAATCTAAATAATGAGGGAATGTTTTATACGGCCACCCCTAGTGCTAGTTTAGAGGTTATTAAATACGACCTTAGTTACTTAAAAAGGAGGCTTTAGCATTAATTAAGGCAAAAATTGGTGCAGATACTAAAGAACCCTTAACCAGAAGTATTAATGAGCAGGCTAAAGGGCTAGGAAATGATGGTAAAGGGGATAGGAGTAATTATTACGATTTTCTCAAAGGTGTACAAGAACAAGTTGAGAACTCTTGTAATTTAAAACTTACAAAGTATTTTGGGCTTGATATGAAATTTAATTCGCTGATTATGTTAAGTGAAGAACAAAAAGTGGAAAGAGATATAAAGCTAATTGAGCTTTACAGTAAATATAACCAGCTTATACAAAGTAGCTCCTTTGATAATGAGGAGTTAGCGATTTTAAAAGAGAAATTATTCTCATTTTGAGAAAAGGAGTTAAAAGATGCCTGAGAAAGAAGAAAAAGAAGACCTGCAAGCACAAGATAAAGAAGAGCAGCAAAATAAGGCTGATACTAAAGTTATAAGTGCGCAGGAATTTGAAGAGTACATGCGTTTTAAAGAGCAGGCAAATAGTAAATCTAAAGAGACAAGTCGAGATTTAAGTATAAATGAACGAATAACAAAAGAACTTACAGAAGTTGAAGAGCGGGAGCGTATTGAAAAGCAATTGTTACTAGAGGCTGAGCGAATTAATGAAATTGATACACTTGCAAAAACACATCTTAGCAATCATTTTAACAAAGAGGTGCTACTTGCAAAAGGACATACATTAAAAGACATTATGCAAGCACAACGTAGAGAACTTGTACGCAAGTTCGTTCCAATTGAGCAAATTAAAGCTATTGCCAAAGTATCAGACATAAGTCATATCGATGGAGAGATATTAGAGCAACTTGTTTCTTTAGCAAAAGTGAATATTAAATTAAGAAAAAATGCGAGTAGCAATTCTTCTTCTGTTGACTCTATTAAGGGGAATATTGCTATTAAGTCAGAAGAAAGAGCAAGTTTGCTTAATTCTAATTTTGTGCCTATTAATTTCACAGAATTTGTACAAGCGATAAGTAATACTTACAAGCAAAGACGAATTCAATTTTATGAAAATCTAAAAAGACATAAAAGAACAAGTATTGCTTAAAGGAGTTTTTAATGAGCGATGGTATTACAAAAATAAAAGAAGAGTTTGATAAAAAAGTTGCAGAAATTAAAGCATTAATGAAAAATCCTCAGCAAGATGCTGGTTTGCTTAGTAATTCTATAGATTTTAGAGATAAAAATCTAATTTACTCCAATTCGGATGGAGTTTTTACTAGTAGTAAAGACAAAATAGAAAATTATCCTGCTAAAGGGTATCCATACAAGCGTGGCGTCAAGCTTAGTTTTAGTGCAGATGGTACAACAGAACTAGAAGTTGAGGCTGGTGGTGGGGATGACTTGTACGGAATATGCACTGATATAGATGAGTTTACTGGCATGGCAACTGTAGTTCCAATTACAAATAACTTCACAGGGTATTTAACATTTAAGAAAAATGGACAAAATGGTGTGAATCCGGGTGATAAGCTGCATTTTAATGCACAAGGAGAGCTTGAAAAGAATGGGGGAAATGATAAATCTGTTAATGCTATAGCACTTTCAAAAGTACATAAATTAACTGAAGAGTTATCTATAGTGCTTGCTAGTGTTTTTGGGAATAGAGCTTTAAAAGGTAATTAAATTATGGCTTTAAAAGGCAAAGGGCAAGCTAAATCTCCTAATGTTGATGATAATCCACAATTAGGGTTAGAATCAGAAATTCCAGCTGCTCCTAGATCTAAACGTCAAACAAGACAGGCTGAAGAAGTACAAGCAAAAGATCCTTATTTAGATTCAGTTAAAGAACTTGACGATGTTCTTTTAAAATTTAAAAAATATTCAAAATCAATGAGTTCGATTGAAAATAGGGTTTTTAGTAGTTCGGGTGGTTGTTTTAAATTAAAGAATGAGCGAGTTAATGCTTATTCTTTTACATGTTCAAGCTTTGCAGACAAAATAGAAGAATACCTTTATGATCCAGCAAATAGTTTTCCATATAAGCGTGGGGTTAAACTTGTTCCAAAAGAGAACTCTATATATGTTGAAGTTGGTGCTGATACTGATATGTATGGGATATGTGTAGATGTATGTGAGTTTAGTAGTACTGCGTATGTATTACCAATTACGAATAACTTTGAAGGGTATCTTGTTACAAGAAATCCGAGTATAAAAATGGGAGAAATATTGGATAAAAGTGCATTTTTTAGAGTTTTTTCTGGAGATTGTGTACATGCTACGATTTTTTTTATCTTTTCAAAAAGAGAATTTCTTGAATTCTTATTATTATTTTTTATTAATTTTTTATTATATACAGTGACATTTTTAGACTTTAATTTTTCTTTATTTGATTTTATTTTTTTGGATAACTCAAGCTTGATACTAGAAAAATAAGTATCAATTATTGAGTATGAAATTCTAGAAGTTTGGTATATACAAAGCTTGCCTTTAAATTGTCCTATGTTATTTGAAAATGTTAGAATTTTTTTATTAATTGCTTTAATTTTAATTAAAAATCTTAAATCTTCTCGTAATGTACGAATTGTAGTTGGCTTATACCCTTCTTTGATTATAAATGAATTTAGTATATTTAATATGTCTTGTTGGTGGTGTATAAGAATACAAAGTGCAGTATTTGTAATATCTTCTTTATGAAGATTAATATTACAATTTTCTTCGAACTTTTTATTTAGAAAATTTATTATGCTGATTATTTTTTTAAGCCTAAGGTTTTTTGATAATAACCTTTTAGTTTTATAACAATAATTATTGTTATAGAGATATAACTGATATCATATTGAATCTCCAATTTATCGTTTATTCAAACTTTTTTATTAATCCTTATTAATAAAACTATTATAGTTTAAATGGTGCATAATTTTCAACATTTTGGCTCGAAGATTTTTTAAAAAAGTGTTGTGATTTTCCTAGTAGAGTAAAAGACCATTAGCTTTTGCTAATGGTCTTTTACAAGGTATTGATAGTTCATAATTTATTATGTAACTATCAATACAAATGTTATATGCTAAAAAATATAAAATATCAAGAAATATGAAAAAAATTTTCATATTTCTCTATTCTGCCATTCTAAATGTCATTAAATGTTCTTTTGATTTTAGCATTCTAACTAATTTTTCAGCATCAAGCACATCTCCATAAAAGTTGTAGTAAAAATTATTTACAACTGTACTGCTTTGGGTCTTTTGTAATTTAGTAATTTCTTCTGAAATAATTTTAGCTTCAAGTTTGCATAAATTTGCATCTATTGGTGCAGGAGTTATTCTTACCAATTCGGGTTGCCCAAACTCACTAGACATTACACCTAAGTTTGGTATATATGTCGGTTTATTTGAAACAAATCGTTCACAACCATGAGCAAGTGTTATCTCTTCAATAGATCCAGCTGATTTTACTGTTGCAATTCTTTTTAGTATTTCGTCTAAAATTTTTTGCATCTTTCTTAACCTATCGGCCTTGCCCAAATTCCACCAATTTTCATCATTTACCTTATCAACTTCGGCCTGTGCTTTTATTCGTTCGGGCTCTGGTTTAGAAAGTTTGTTTTTGCGTTCTACTTCTAGGTTTTTAGTCTCTTCGGTCTTAGTAAGTTGGGTGGTTTCTATATCTTTTTTTGTTTTATATTGTGTTTGTACATCGTGTAATCTTTTTTGAAATTATTCACCAGATATTTGTCCTTTACTTTGAGCCTGTTTGAGAAATTTTATTTCTTTAGTGTATACATCATCTAATTCGCTCAATTTTTCTTTTTTCATTTTGATTTCTGCATCAAAACGATCTTCAAGCTTTTGAAGTTAAACTTCACTTAGTTTTTTAAGTTCCTCCAAATCTTAGTCCCGTTTTTTTCAACTGCTTTAATTCTCGCTTTTTCATGCCCTTTGAAAATTCCCCAAATAAAATCGGTCAATGCTGTTATAAGTTCTGCAACAGCTTCTCCCCAAGGTCCAAGAATTTTTTCAGCGGCTTTTAACCCACTTTTCCAAGTTTCGTACATTTGTTTTGACATTTTTTCCAAAACTTCACCCCAATGCCCATCATGAATTGCTTCTCCAATACTTTCTCCCATATCCTGATTCAAAAAATTACAGCTGACCGATAGATCTTTCATAAAGGCCTTTAGGCCGTCTAACATGCGGTCATATAAGCTTTTTGACGTATCTTTAGCTTTCTCAGCCATTTGTTTTAGAGAGTTTCTGATGGTTTCATTTAGCTTTTCGAATTGCGATTTGTGCTCATTCACGAATTTTTTGTACATTAATTGAATGTCGGATGCCATCTTTTCTTCAGCACTTGCTCTTTCTTTTGCTGGAAGTAACATTGTTTTCTACTCTAAGTCGGTTATTTCTTTTTTGCAGAGCTTTTTGAGCCTCGACAAAAGATCGATCTAAAGAGGTTTTTTCAAATTCCTTAACCTGATTTTCAAGTGCGATTACAACTTGCCTGTTAGACTCGTTCAGAGTTTCGAAACTTTTTCCATATTTTTCTACGAACGCTTTGTTCTTTTCATTGATTTCATCATTCAGTTTCTGTAAAGCACTTTCTTCATCTATATGGGGTAGGGTTAATCGTATTTTTCTTTCACGACTTTCTTTTTCTTTTAGATAGATACTAGTCTATTTTTATCTAGATTTACCCCCCCAAAAAAAGCAAATTTACTTTTGTATTTTTGTGCTTTTGTATTGTTAATAATTTGACCTGTACATCGATTTCTTTTATTTACCATTTGCTTGTACGCTGTAAGTTCTTGTACTAGAAAACTGATATTGTCTATTTGCGAATCAAGGTCTCCTTCCTAGTCAATTTTGAACTTAATGTTGTACTTTTTTTCATTGCATCCAAAAATGCAAGCTTAGCGTCTTTTACACTCAGAATATTTGCAAAAGGTGGAGCAATTTCATACTGCTCACAAGCTTTCTCAAAATTTGACAAAATTTTGGAATCTTTGAAAGCATTAACCTCGGTTTGCCTTTCGGCTTGTTTTCAAGCTTTCGTAAAGTTACTCTCAGCCTCAGCAAGTCGTTTTTCAAAATCTTCTCGTGATATCATGTCTGGCAATTTTTTTCATCAGCCACTAACCGTTCATATTCTTCTGAAGATATTGTTACAAGTTCTTTGTCATTTTTTGGCAAAGATTCAGGAATTGTAACAGTTTCTTCATTTATTTGTTCTTGCATATTGCCCTCCTTAAAATTAAATTTTCTAAATTTGCAAGTACTGATTCATTTCATCTTGTATTTTTAAATACAAACTATCATTTCCCATTTCTTTTGCTTTACTTAAAAGCTCCACATAAGTTGCTAAGGTTTTTGCATGTTTTTCATCAATTTTGGCTTGTTCTTTTTGACTAATTGGTTTTACTGGTTTGTAACACCAATTAGAGCTCAATCCAAATTTTGAAAGTACCGCATTAATGAATGGCGGTACCATTAGTTTGCATATCTGTTAAATGTTTAGATATGATAAATAAATCAAGTGATAAATATATGTTTTTCTTTGCCAATAAAGTATTAGACGCGCTTAAAATAGAACGAATGAAAGTATCTATAAAGACAATAGAATGTATTTTCTAGAACCTTCACAAAGTATTAATCTTATAGAAAAGAAAGAAAGTACAAAAAAAGAAAATAGAATTATAATATCACTTGGCGTGTAGTGATATTATAATTCTATTTATATTTATTCATTAAATTCTTTAAGATTTTGTATTATTTCGTCAATTTCTTTTTGTACATTAATTGTATAGCTAAGCACTTTTATAACTTTCTCAAGATGTTCAATTTCGTCTTCATTTTCATTAATAATAAGTTCTTTCCCTTTTCTGTACTTTAAGTAACTTTTAAGCACTTGATAACTTCCAATTTTGTATTCATATACTTCTTTAGCTACATTAGTAAAACAACATGTTGAATTATAGTAAAGTTCTTTTGTGTCTTCTTTATAAGTAATTTTCTCTACAATACGATTATAGTCTCCAGTGTGATTACCAATACTATTGTTGAGCTTTAAATTATCTTTTAATAAATGAGAATTAATGAGTTTAGTTCCAAGCTTACTAAGCTCTAAAAATGCATCTACATTATTTACAAAAATAATCTTAGGATAGTCTATTTTTAAAAATTCGTAGAATTTTTCTCTATAAGTATTTGAGTATAGCACTGCATAGATATAACCAAATATTTCTTCTGGAGTAAATATTTTACTGTATTTAGTATTAATAAATTCTCTAAAAATATCTTTATTGTCCTTTTCATCCTTCTTAAAGTTTTCTTTTTTTATATTTTTAAATACACCTTGATTTTCTTTTATATAAAGTGGAAAAAGATAGCATGATTCACTACCTTTATTTGAAACAAAACATTTATCCGAAATTTCAGAAGTAACCAAAGCATGTTTAAAACTATTTGTTGATAAAAGCCTTGTTGTAACAAGTCCTATATTGCCTTCAATTTCTAAAATATGTTTCATTGTTTTATATCTTGGCTCTACTACAACCCCTTTATTTTTAGAATAATAAGTAAATCTATTATCAAATGGTCTATATGATATTTCTTTAACATAACTTTTATTAAAATTGGTATTTTTTAAAAATTTTTGAATTTCTGATAACTTCCAAAACATAGAATCTTTTTCTATATCATATTTGTTCCTTGCATCTTGTTCTGGTAAATATGCAAAATCCCTAAGTTTATCCATAAGGTTATCTTTTGTATAATCAATCGCTATTTTGTCTTTTCTAGTTACTATTCCAACATTAAATTCATTAAAAATATCTATTAAAGATTTTCCTTTATTATAAATATCTTCATTTGATAAATCTTTTTTAAGAAAAAAATAATTAGGCTCTTTATAGTCAAGTTTTTCAAAATTAAGATCATAAATATGATTTTTATTTAAAAAATCATATTTATGATCTCTTTTTCCTTTTATACTGCTGTAGTATACATTAGCCAGTTCATTCTTTTTTTCTTTTTCTTTATATTTAGCAAAAATAGCAATTGCAACCCCAGTTTGAATGTCAAATACATTTTCATCTATACTACCATCGTCAGTTTTTTCTTTTTTACGCGAACTACCATGTAGATTAAGGATGTAGATTTCATCAAAAGTGCTTAGCAAATGATGTCTCATGCCTCTGAATGTGATGTTATCAAGGTATCCATTGTTTGTTATAATTCCAAGAAGTCCTTCTTCACTGCCTTTAATAGTTAACAATCCTTCTTTTTTATTGCTCTCTAATTTATTCTCTGCAAATCTAATAAACTTAACATAATCATCATTAAGTGTTTTAGTATTTCTTTCATTTATAGGACTATTTTTTATTTTTTTATAATCATTAACTAAATTCAATATATATTGATTATTATTTTTTGACTCTGCACTATAAGGAGGATTTCCAAGTATTACTAGTATTGGATTACGTTTAATTTCATTTGCTTCTTTCGTCTCTTTTGCAATATCTTTAAAAAAAGAAAAAGAAAAGAATTTCTGATCTGTAATTTCTTTTAAGTCAAGAGTGTTAGTTAAGTACACTTTGAGCTTTGAATCCTTATTAAAGTCAACTTTGCAAACTTCTTTTAAATACTGACTTAATTTAAGGTGTGTTACAGCATAAGGTGCCATTAAATATTCAAAACCATATAAGTTTTTAAGTATATGTAGATTAATATAGTCTTTTTGTCTACCAGATTCCTCTGGGATTTCCTTTAGTATTATAGTACGAATAACTTCAAGTAAAAATGTACCTGTTCCTGTTGCAAAGTCCAGTACTGTAACTTTTTCTTTATTTGCAAGGCCATGATTTAACTTAAATTCTTTTTTAAGCATTTCATTTAAACTACTAACAATAAAACTAACAATAGGGCTAGGGGTGTAGTAAACTCCTTTTGCCTTCCTTAAGGATACATCGTATTTAGCAAGAAAATCTTCATAAAAATAAAGATAGGGATCCTTTAAATTTAAGCTAGAATTAGTAAATGAAAATTCATTAAAAATAAGTTTTGTATCAATATTATTTACTATGCTTATAATACTTTCTAAAATCCATCTTAAGTAATTAAATTCACTATCTTTATGGATATCTTTAATTAGTTTTATAATGTTTTGTATAAGTGAAAAATTAGTAGGTATAAAGTTTTCAATATTTTTAAAATTAATTTCTATATTTTCTTTACTATTAAGACGAGCAATAAAAAGTCCATATGTAATAGTTTGAGCGATTGAATCTGAAAATTCTGAAATATTAAAATCATCGCTATAAATACTTTTTTTAAGTATTCTACAAGTTGAAACTAAAACATTTAGCTCACCTAGTTCTGATTCATCAATATCTAAATTTAGTTTTTCTTTATTTTCCTTTAAGTTTACTTCAATCTCTTCTTTTAAAGATTTAGTTTTACTTGCAAGTAGGCTAGCTAAAGCTTCAATACTTTTTATTTTTTCAAAATGAGAGTTAAAGAACTCAAATAAAATATTTATAATTTTGGTTAATTTATTTTTATCGAGTTTGGTATCTTCACTATATAGCTCTTCTTTAGTTAGTAAAGACCCTCTTAGTTTAATCTCTTTGTCTTTAATCCATATAAACTCAATATAATTTGTAAGAAGTATACTGCGTGTTATATTTTTGTATTTTTCAATTTGGGAACTTTTTAGTATTTCGTCTAAGTTTTGCTCAACTTTTTTAACTTCAATACACCCTATAGTACCCTGGGTTATATTATGTCTAACAATATAGTCGGGTGATCCAAATCCTTCTTTGCTTCGTCTTGGCTCATGCTGAATAGCAATGCTTGAATTTTGATTAATTTTATTAAAATCATTAAGTAAATTTTCTAAATGAGTTCTGTTAGAATACTCTGTTTTTTCTTCTAATTTTGTACTTTTTAGATTAGCTATATATTCTTTTGCCTTTTTAAATAGAGATTCATTATTATTCATTTTTATAAATATAAAAGATATATAGTTTAATATCAACTAAACTATATATTTGAAAAAACTATTTTTGTTCTTAGCATATAACAAAAATAAAACTTTCTAAGTTTCGATATATTGCTTTCATGTCAGAATTTAATTTTTCAAATGTTTTTAAATTTTCAGTTTTAATATTATTGCTATTGCTACTATTTATAGTAAATTCTTTATTATTTTTTTATTGTCTAATAACACGATTTTTTCATTAAACATACTAAAAGAGTTTTTAATAATATTCTTAAATATTTCATCTGAATTTTTCGTATCAAAGTTAATTTTAGTTTTAAAAAATTTAAGAAACTCATCGCTTGTATTCTTAATCTCTTTTTTAAATAAACTAAAAATTTGTCTGTATATTTTTTCTCTAATGTAAAAGATCTAGCTTCTTCAATATTTAAAGAATTTCTAGAAAATTTTTTAAGATATTCAAAATCTTCAGATGTTAATTTCTCTAAATTAATAATCATAAAAGGCTCATTGTCTAGTGAATTATCTTTATCCAAATGGCATAGAATATAGATTCTATGCCATTTGGTAATATGCCCAATTTAATTGCATATTTAGAAAGAAGATTATAAAAATAATCTGATAATTGACTAAAATGATTTTCAAGATTTTCTTTATGATGCTTAACTTCTAAAAAATAGTAGGATTTTTATCCTTAGAATAAAGAACATAGATCGCTTTTATTTCATTTTTTCTAGTAACAATAATTGAAACTTCAACTTAAACACATGAAGGATTAGTATGACAATAACTCATTGCATCTAAAAATGGGTCAATAAAAAACGGTCTTTTTTTTAGCTTCTATTTTAAGACCATCCTTATGAGTTTGTATTTTTTTACTTACAATACATTGATATAAAAATTTACCTAATTTCATTATTAATATATTTAGTAGCGTTTTTAATTACAATTTTTTATATACCTAATGATAAAAATACAGATCATAATCATAGTAAAGAAGATTTAAGTTTATATATTATGAAGTTTAAAAAAATTGTAACAACATTATTACAATCTAAAGAACTTTTAGAATTATTTATTTTAATTGGCTTTATTCAATTTTTTTATCAACCTTTTTATTTAAATTGGCAAGCAATTTTTATTGACAAAACCATATCTATTAGTATATTTGGAATTATCTATGTGCTATTTAGTTTATCAGATATTGTGGGGGCATGGGTATTTAGAAGAATTAAACATACAAAATATGATATTTATATCATATTAACCATAATATTGTTGTTATAAGCTTTAATAAAAATAGTTTCACATATTTATATATTTATTGCTGTAATCACATTTTTAGTAATTTTAATTGCTATTTATTCTAACAATTTAGAATATTTTTTAAGGAAAAATATAGATTCAAAGGTTTTAGGAACCATAACTTCTATTAATAGTGTAATATCCCGCATATTTTCATTTTTAGCATTGGCTATATGTTTGAATTTAACTAATTTTATAAGCGCTATAAATACATTTGTTTTATTAATACTTATTTTTTGTACATTATCTATTATTGTGGTGATTGCGCAAACTATAATTTAATTTTTAAAAATATTTAACCTATAGCTTAATATGACGTTAGATGGATTTAATTTAATTAAATTCGAGTTAAATGTGCTTTTTATTATCCCCGTGAAAACCCTTTCAGCAGAAATAATACAAGAATTTTTAAGCCAAAAAGAATATTAATACTGATGCTTACTCAAATAGATAAAATATTTTTCTACATAAACTTAAATATCATATTTTTAATTTTTTTAATTAACTTAAAAAGTTAAACCCAAGGGCTATATGTTGACACTATAAATGCAGATTTCTTGCTTCTGCAGATAGTTGTTTAAATCATCGGCAAGTTTACTTACATAGGATTTAAGCTCATTGATATCTGTTTATATAAGATCTTTATTGTTTTCACAATCTAATTGTTTTTTTGTTTTTGTAATTAAAATTCAATATTTTTGATTAAAGGAATGTTAACAGGGGCTAATAAAAAAGTTTATTAGCCCCTTATATCTAAAGGTTTAATTTACTTTAAGCCCCTGCATTAATAAATTTTAATTTATAATGCTGAAACAGTTATTGATAATATAATTTTTTTCAAATTTCCAACCTCTTTAATTTTTTCATTAAACTGATTAAGTATTGTATTAAGATAAGAATCTAATTTAGAATAATCCTTTTTTATAGAACCGGTATTATTTTGATGATCTAATAAAGTTTTTCTTATGCTTATTGAAAAAAATTCCTTATAGAGAGTAATTATTCAAGAGAGTTTTTGATCTTTTCCAAATCTAAGGTGTTTACCTTATCTAAGACATCTTTTTTTGAGTCTAAGTAATTAATTGTCTCTTCCAGATTAAGCTCTAAAATTGCTATGTTATTTAACATCTTGCTTGGTGATTGTTTTGGTTTATTTAATATTGTTGCAAATATATTGAACTCAGCATTTGTTAAAAAACTATTTATAAAGTCATAAGTTTTTTTATTTATATCAAAAACTTCCTCCCAGTTTTTATTATCTACAGGTTCTTGATCTGTTGGCTCAGTTTGTTGCAGTGTTCGTTTCTCGATGATTTCTTTACTTGCTGCTATTAAATTTTTATCTCATTAATATATTAGGTTTTTGTTTTATCAACAATTTTTGTTTCAGTGTCATGGTTGCAGCACAGCAGCTTAAAAGTAAAAAAACACAGATACAGAAAATCATTTTGTTTTTCATAAAAATATTCTCCCCAATTGGTATAATTAATTGTGCTCTTATAATAGAGAATACATAAGCTTGATAGAACAATAAGATGCTTTTATGAGATTAAATAAGCAATTTTTGATAATAAAAGTGCGGTATTATAGGCTTTTTATATTTTATAAATTTTAATATATTTTTTAAAGTTTTAAAAAACTTTATCTAAAAAATAAGATCCTATCTATATTGTTGGGATTAAATTTGTATTATTTTGGGGTTTTATACTAATAAACATTAATAATGGTGCTTGTCTTTTTTTATATATATGATAAACTTTTCAAGAAAATCTTAAAATTTTTTATAATTATCAACTTTATAAAGTTTTTGTTATTTTTTGTATAAAATTCTAGCAGTTCAATTTTATTATTTATGTCACTACAGCAATTTTTTGTAACTAATTTTTACATCTTTAATATTTTATTAGATAATATTCTCAATATTATAAATAAGTTTATTGTTATTTATGATTGAAAATCAAAAAAACATGAAAAACAAAAATGCTTTTAAAAACACAGAGAATTAAATTAGATAAGTGGGGGAAATATATTGAAGGGAAATTTTATTTTTATAATAAAGTAAATGGTATGTACAAATAATTTACAAGAATTTAAACCAATATCAAATAACTTTGTTATCAAGAATGCTTGGGGGAACCTAAAATAATATATTATTAGGTTTTTGATTTTTTGTTTAATATATAATAAAAATACAGTAGTAGAGAAAGTTGCTTATAATAAATATTGCATTTTAGTAGCAGGGCAGCACTTGGACATTGACAATAGAGAGCTTATCAATTAAGGGTATTTAAAAATGAATGTTTGGGGAAAAGTATTAATGATTCGATATGTTGTTAATTTGGAAGGCAATTATCATATAAATCAGGGTGGCACTAATCTTCTTTGCATAAAATAGATAGATTTTTTTCATAAAGTAAACTATATAGCAATTGTAATATTAAAAATATAATTCTAAAATCGATCAATACTATTGTAGATCTATGAGTAATTATAATCGATTTGTATGATAGAAATATAAAATGCAACTCTAAATTCTAAGTTTTCTTCTTATAAAAAAAATAAAAACTAAGGTAAAAATTGTCTGAAGTAAAGCTTTATGGAACTATGTCCACTGTTAGATTGCTGTTTTTATGTTAGAGCTTAAAAAGCTATCATGTGATTGAGGTAATAAGCTATTTCGATAATTATTGATTGTTGAAATAGCAGTTTTTATAACGCTAGGCCTATCTTTTATTAAAGATAGGCCTTTGCATTATGACAATTTCAATATATAGCATATAAATTAAAGGTTTTCTATTGAATATATGTCATTTTTTAGCTTTTCTGATTCTTCGATTTTTTTTGTCAGTTGATTAAAAAGTGTGTTTGCATGAGATTTAAGTGCATTTGCATCTGTTTGTATACTATTTGCATTATTTTTATAGTCTAATAAGAACTTGTATAACATTTCCGAAGTGATTTTTTTTATCTCTAAAAAATTTTCCAAAGAATCTTTAAGCTTTTTTAAGGCCGGGATCTCTAATTTTTCTAGATTATCTTTTTTAGGATACAGAAAATCAACTATATCTTCAAAGGCACCTCCAAGTGAGTCGAGATTGTTAAGTATTCCTTGTGTTTGGCCTGATGCCATTACAATTTCTGAAAAATTCTTTAAGGCATCATTATCGATAGCATTTAAGATACTATAAGTTCGTTTTCTATAGGCTTTAGATCTTTCGGTGTTTGCAGATAACTGTTCAGTTCCGTCTGGCTAGAACAACTCTTTGAAAGCCAGTATTCCATATTGATTTGAAGATTCTTCTTTTAATTTTTGTACATATTTATCATTATCCGATTTAGCTTGTTCTATTAAATTTTTTAAATCATCAAGCAGTGTGTTTTCTGTTTGGTTATTAATGTCTTTTTCTTTTTTGGAGATTGCTTCTTGATTTTAGCTTTCTTTTTGATTTGAGCTTGCTTCTGCTATAGGGGTTAATCCCTTTTTATTGGATTTTAGTCTTTTTTTATTAGATTTTAGTCCTTTTTTACTAGATTGGTACTTCATATCTTTTTGATTAGTGTTAAAATCTGGATTACAAGCTAAAAATAAAAAAACAAATAAGCTTACAATAATGTTATATTTCATAAATATTCTCCTTAATTAAAATCTAAAATTTATAAACCAATATTAAATATAAACCAATATTAAATATAATATATATATTTAATCAAATGTAGAATAGTAAAATATTGGAAGATTTATATCAATATTTTTATTGTGAGAAGGTTTATATTATTTTTATATCTGTTAATAATTTTTTTTATTAAGCGTAATTATTATACTTTTACATAAATATTTAATTTCTATAGAATTAATAGAATGCTTTGATATTTACAAATATTGAGAAAAGATAAAATTGGTGTAAACTTGTACATTATGCTTATTAATTCTAGTGTAATCTATCTTATTAATAGAACTTTTTAAGTTTAGCAAGAATAGTGCTTTGATAAACTTTTATAGTTTATTTTAGCTTTATATTGGCAAAGAGTATATATGAAAACTTTGTAAAGATCCTATTTCCAAAGTTACAATTGCATTCAAAATGAATGGTAGAGAATTACGGTTGCTTTTTAGTTTTCATGTTTCAATGTGTTTGTAATATGTCCGACATCTTTTTCAAGTTTATCTTGTGCAAAGATTTTCATTATTAAACTAAAAATTCATATTAATATGAAAGTTTTTTTTATATTAATATAACCTCCTAATAATTAATTTTTGATAATAAAATATTAGCACAATTTTTAAATTTTATTTTTAGAGTTGAATCTTTTCTTAAGATATTGTATGAATTACTTTGCTGTGCTAAGTAGATTTTAATGTAGAGTTTGTAGAGTTTTCATTAAACTTTAGCCTTAAAACTTTCACCATGTTGAATTCATTTTTAAGTAGGGAAATATTATCTTTTTGAATTTCCAAAAGCTTTTTAGTTTTTTTACCATTTTCATTAATTATCTCATTAATAGTAATTTTTCTATCAACTTGTTTTTCTATTTTCAAGATAATTTGAATATAATATAATTAGGGGAGTTAAAGGGCGGATTAGATGAATTAGCACTAGCAATGGTTCGTGTATCTTTTAATGCTTGAATTTCGCTTGACAATTGAATGTCTTTTTGAGAGCTAAATTTTAGGTATTTTACTATTTTAATAGTTTATTGTTGTTATTTATATTTGTAGTGATGTTAATTTCGAATATTATTAGATTAATATTTAGATTTTTTTGTTTTGATTTATATTGATTTTAACCAATATGTTTATAACAAATTTCTTTTTTAAAAAAATTTTAAATCTTATATATAATATTATTAATTTAATTGTAATAAACACACCAGTGTTTTGTTGATTATTTATTAGGTCTACGATACGCTAGTAGGCCTAAAATTTATATAAATTTTCTTTTGTTTGAGATATATATATTGATTTATATAAATGATTTATTTTAATAATTTATGTTTTATTTTGTTTAGGGCGCTATAGTATTATATGCCATAATACATTTAAAATATATCTGAATTTTTCTTTTAATTTAGTTTATTTAATTTCAATTAAATGATTTTGATATAATATTTTCTAATATTCAATAATTTTTAAAGGCATTTATAGAAATTATTTTAACCAATTGCTTTAAGTGCCCATTATTTTAGTATTGATTTTCATAATATAGCGAGGGTTTAGTTTTGTAATATAGTAAGCTTATTATTATCTTTATTGGGCCTATTATAGGCCATAATACACTAGGATAGATATTGGTTTACTATTTATATAATCGATTTATAGTAAATTTTCTGGATTATATTAGCTTACTAAAGGCCTCTAAAGCTTTCATTTTCTTTATTTGTGGAACATTTGAAGATTACTTTTGGATTTTTTCTAATATTTCAAGATATTCTAACAGGGTTTTAGAATCAACTTCATGTTGATTAGTTTTAGCTAGAGCCTTATTAAACTTGCTTCTTATTAAGGAATAAGCATAATTTTTATTTGCACTATGGAATAATTTTTTATTCATATGATCTAGTGTTTTGACAAGAATGATTAACTTATTCTTAGCAAATTAAATTTGCTTTGTTATTCTTGCCAATGTATTGTTAATTACTCCATCCATAATGAATTAGCCCCCTATTATATTAAATTTATATTATAAATATAGCACAGTATTTTTTTAAATTTTTTTAGCGTAAAACAATATATTTCTAAAGTTTTGCATAAGCTTATTTTATAATGTATTTATAATTAAGTAGTAGTGATTTTTTGTAAAAATTGTTTTAATTCTTCATAGAATAATACGTAGTAGTCTTTTATTTTTAATAAAACTCTTTCTAAGGAGCAATTAACTTTATAATAAATTATAGATTTAGGATTTTTCTTAAAATAAAGTTTGACTATGACGGTTATTTCTTTTTCTAATTTGCGTTTTATTTATATATTTTTTAGTTTTAATTGTTCTTTATTAGGCCTATGAGACACTATAATGCATTTGCAATACCTGATTTTTTATATTAATTTGGGATATATAATTTAAAATATGGTATCACCCCCATTATACACCTTAAAACAACTTTAGATTAAGGGGAGAAACACCTTTAGTAATATACTAAAGATGTTTCTCTTTTTAATATCATTATATAGTCTATTTATAGTAGTTCATAATTTTTGTGTAACATATTTTTAAAGGATAATTGATTATGTAGTAAAGTTTGAATATATTTTTTTCTACTTTATATTTATTAGTTATAATTTTTAGGTTGTTTTCTAAAAAATCGAGATACTTTATTAATAAGTCTATGTCTATTTCAATATCTTTACTAGTATTGCAATATCTATCTATGTTAAAAGTAAACGCACGGCGTATAAAGCCCCTACTATAGTATCCAATATTTTTTGAATTTAGGTCAATGTTGTTTAGTGTGTAAATAAGAATTATTAAGTGTGAAGATAGCCTATTTTTGCTATTCATACTTAATATTTCTTTTAAAAATTTTTCCAAATAGTGCCCCAGTAATTTTTATTATTTATCAAATAAAAATATATGTCTTTACATTTATATTTCTAAATTGCTTAATTTGCAAAGAAATATTTTTTACGATTAAATAGTAGTAGGATAGTTTAGTTCTAACCGTAGTTTTAGTTTATCTGCTATTGTTTGATAGTAGTCTTGTATTGTTGAACGAAACACTTTAAGGGGGATTAATTTTATAATAAATCATATATTTGGACTGGTTTTTAAAAGATAGTTTTACTATGGTTTTTGTTTTTTCTAATATATCAAGATATTTATTCATTGTTGGTAGATCGCAAGAATTTTTATTATCTTTTTTAAGAATTTCGTTGTAAAATTTTAATAGTTTTTTTGAGAATAATTATTCAATTCTAGATTTAATAATGTATTGTCACATAAAGCAGGCATACCCCAGTAAACTCAATTTCTAATTGATGGAGTTGTTTTTCTATTTCTGATTGGTTATTTATTATTTCTAATTGTGTTTTTTCTATTTCTGAGCACTTGTTTTTTTGATTTTTTTTCATAATATTATAGTATATAAAAAAAATAGTATTAAAATTGTCAAGAATATTGGTAATTTATAAAGATTTTTTATAAGTTGCTAATAATTCTTAACAAATTGTCTCCATTTATTATGTAGTTGGTATAGTAATAACTACTACTACTATCAGCATTATTGTTAATGCTAGGCATGATTAAATGTATGTATTCTTTAAAATCGTCGACATGAATATGCGAGTCTTTGTTGTTTTCTTTTTGGGTTTGATTTTCTCTAACATCTTTAGCCCTAAAACTTCCTCCATATTGAATTGCATCTTTAAGTCGAGAAATATTCCCATTTGGAATTTCTAAAAGCTTTTTAGTTTCTGTGCCACTTTCTTTAGTCATCCCATTAATAATAATATTTCCGTCAACTTGTTTTTCTATTTTTAAGATAGTTTGAATATAAGGTGGGTAGTTAATAGTAGAATTAATATTATCATTTTGGTTAGTAATAATGGTTGAACGTGTATCTTTTAACGCTTGAATTTCGTTTGAAAATTGAATATTTGTTTGACGACTCATTTATTTGATATTCGCTTATTTTTTCTTTATTTGACATGTTTAGTGGATTATTTTGATCAGAATTACTTAAATTACATGAAAAGACTAATAAAATAATGAATATCAATAATTTGTTCATGGATATTATAGCTCCTATTAAACTTGCAAAAACCGCTTATAATATTATAGATCAGGTTTATTGATAATCAATAAACCTGATCAACGATTATTCTAATCGTTTTAAAAAAAACAAGAGAATAAAATTGCAAAAATTAAAGTTTTATCATTTTGAAAAATTCTAGTTAAAGTTTTATTATTTCGGGTTAAAGTTTAGTATTTTCAAGTTAAAGTTAGCAATTTAAAGGGTAAAGTTTTGAGTCAAAG
>NC_000957.1 GCF_000008685.2 Borreliella burgdorferi B31
GGAGTATTTTGACTCAAAACTTTACCCTTTAAATTACTAAATTTAACTTGAAAATACTAAACTTTAACCCAAAATAATAAAACTTTAACTTGAATTTTTCAAAATTACAAAACTTTAACCCAAAATGATAAAACTTTAATTTTTTGTAATTTTTACATAAAAGTGTTAACTTTAAAATCCCAAACTTTATAATTTTGGGAAATTATCAATACTTTTTTAATTTATTCTTTATTTTCAAAATAATCTTTATATACTTATATATTATGTATAAGGCTATAAAAGAACAACAAGAAATAGAAATAGATCATGCATGCAGAATACTTATTCTTACCGCAACAATATTTGAAATAAATTCAATATTCGAAAATTATTATCAAAAAACTCTACTCAAAAAGTATAACGAAAATCTCAAAAACAAAAATCTACCTCCTAGTAATATATCAACAATGAAAAAATACTTAAATCAATTAGAAAAAGAAATAAAAATCATAGCAAAATTCTATTTTAAAAACGATCAATCTCTAATTTATTGCAAACTTAATTATACCCTAGAAAAAATTTGTTTAAAACTAATAAAATTCTACAAAAAATTCTACAAAGAATTAAAACAATTTACACAAAAGAACATTACTACTTAATTGTAAATACATTATAAAATAATCTTATGCAAATATTTAGAAATACAAATTGTAAAGATATATATTTTTATTTAAATAAATAATAAAAATTGCTGGCACACTAATTTGGAAAAATCTTTAAAAGAAATACTAGGTATGAATAGCAAAAATAAGCTATCTTCACACTTAATAATTCTTATTTACACACTAAACAATATTAATCTAAATTTAAATATTGAGTACTATAATAGGGGGTTTATACGCCGTGCGTTTACTTTTAACGTAGATAGATATTGCAATACTAGTAAAGATATTGAAATAGACATAGACTTACTAATAAAGTATCTAGATATTTTAGAAAACAATCTAAAAATCATAGCTAATAAATATAAAGTAGAAAAAAATATATTCAAACTTTACTACATAATCAATTATCCTTTAAAAATATGTTACACAAAAATTAGGAACTACTATAAATAGACTATATAATGGTTTAACGCCAAAAAATACTGCACTATATTTACAATATAATGGTTTAACGCCAAAAAATACTGCACTATATTTACAATATAATAGGGGGCTAATTCATTATGAATGGAATAATTAACGATACACTGGTCGCAAGAATAACAAAGCAAATTAAATTTGCTAAGAATAAGTTAATCATTCTTGTCAAAACACTAGATCACATGAATCAAGAATTGTTCTATAGTGAAAACAAAGATTATACTCATTTATTAATAAAAAGCAAGTTTAATCTTGCTCTAGCTAAAACGACTCAACACGAAGTTAATTATAAAACCCTATTAGAATATCTTGAAATATTAGAAAAAAATCCAAAAGTAATCGTAAAATGTCCCACAAATAAAGAAAATGAAAGCTTTATAGGCCGTTATACACTCCTTTACCCTTTAGAAGTTTGTTGCACTAAAATTTATAATCTTCATCCTAATATTTAAGCTAATATAATCCAGAAAATTTACTATAATCGATTATATAAATAGTAAACCAATATCTATCCTAGTATATTATGGCCTATAATAGGCCCAATAAAGAATATTTTGATCTATAAATGATCAATCCATAAAGGACTATATGTCTTTTATGGATTTTGAACATAAATAATTACTTAATTACCAATATAAAGCTAAATACAAAATAAATCCAATATATCTTTAAATTCTAGAAAATTTTTAATCTAAAAAAATCATTATTATAGTGCCCAAAACAAAATAAAACTTAAACTGGGAAAATTAGTGTTACATAAAATGAATAGGGCTTAAGACAAATTCTTTATAAAAAACTTGCTTTAAGCCCTATTTCACGATCACTTCTTTGTAATTCGAACTCTCGTCGAACTATTTATAGTATAACAAAAATTAAACCATAGTCAAGTTGTATTTTAAATAAATTTTAATCTCAATTACTAAAACTTTACAATATAACTAAAATTGCTATAAGAGTATTTACTTTTATAGCAATTTTAGTTATATTGTAAAATGATCACCATAATTGTAAGGAGAAGTCTCTATGAATTCAAAAACAACAAATAAAACCAATAGAAATTGCTATAATAAAGTTCAACACAAATTAATAGTTCTTATTTCAACAATATGCTATCTAAACAAAACACATAAGAAATATACACAAAAAACCATACTCTATTACTTTAATGAAAATCTAAGAAAAAACGGTCAAACTATTTCTACACTAAGAACTATGCAAAAGTATATCTATAGACTACAAAAAGAAATAAAAGTCACAACAAACTACTATCAACATATGGGGGTAAATTCGGGTACGGAAATTTATTACAAGCTTAATTATCCTAAAAAAGATTGTTATCATAAAATAAACCAGCACTTTAAAGAAAAAAAAGAAGAAAGATACCAAAATAGAGTTGCCAACTATTTCAACAAAAATTCTGATTCAAAAATGGGTAGTGTGCAATTGGGGGAGTGTAATAATAATAATAATAATATAAAAGAAGAAAGAAAAATTAACGAAATAGAAAAGTATCAAGTAATAAAATACTTCAACAAGTGTGACTTTTCATGTAAAGAAATTCTTCCAGTTTTATTAACATTAAATATTGATAAAGAAAACATAATTAAAATAATAAAAATCCTAAAAATAACCGAAATTAACTCAAAAAATAAAAATATACGCCCTACTAAATCTTGTATTAAAAAAAAACAAGAAAAATTAAAGGGAATTCTATGTAACACTCAAAAAGAATTAGAAGAAAACGGGTACAATCCCAAACAATTAGAAATAAATTTTCAAAAAATATACGAAAATTACAAATATAAACCCCATTTTATTATTGAAAATCATAAATATAGCGATTTAAACAACATAAAACGTAAATTGGAAAAGTCAATTGAAAGAAAAAAAGAAAATTCTCAACAAGATTATGAAAATTTAAAGATAAACGTTTTCAATATCCTTATTGAACAACTAAAAAAAGAAACAAATATTGAAATTCTAAAGCCTATTATAAAAGAATATTTGAATAACCAAAAAAAAATAAAATACAACAAAATATTTGGCATATATTATCTTGAATTACTAGAAATAATAAAAAATAGAAAACATGATCTAAATTTAGAAAAATTTAGTAAAAAAGTTGTTTAGGTGCTAAAATATGAAAAGTTTATTTAGATTAGTGCAGAAAATTGAGTTCAAAAATACGAATTATTCCATAGAGGCTAAAGAATAAATGATAAAAACACCAATAATTAGTGAAGATCAATTTAAAATAGCTTTAAAATTAATCAAAATGGGTGAAATTATTGTATTTCCAACAGATACGGTTTACGCTATAGGGGCCAATATTTATGATGAATATGCAGTGAGAATGATAAATTTAGTAAAAAAAAAATCCATTAATGAGCCCTTAATGCTTTATGTTGATACAATAGAGAAAATAAAAGAATTATCCAGCCATGTTCCTAAAAGTGCTAAGATTTTAATGGAAAAGTTTAGTCCGGGCCCTTTAACTTATGTTCTTAAAAAATCAATAAAAATACCTAAATTCATTAATAATAACTTAGATACAGTGGCAATAAGAATACCCAAAAATAAAACCGCATTAAATTTAATTAGAAAATTGAAAAACCCTCTTGTAGTATCATCAGCAAATTTATCCAAAAGGCCTAGTTCAACAAGTTTTAGCATGGCTTTAAAAGAATTAAATGGGCTTGTAGGAGGGATAATAATGCCAAAAAAAAATAAAGACTCTAATATTGGCATAGAGTCAACTATTATTGAATTTGACTCGAAAGATAATGTAATAATATTAAGGCCCGGTGCAATAACAAAAAAAATGATAGAAAAAGTGCTAGGCAGTAGATATAAAGTAAATTATGCAAAGGAAACAAAAATAGACTTAAAAAAAATGTTTTCTTATAGGCTAAGAATACCTGTCCATACATTTAAACGCGGGGATAACATAAGAAAATATTTAAAAACGAATACAAAAGTACTTATCACAAGAGACACTTTTAAATTTTATTTTTTTAGTTTTTTATGGGATAAAAAAAATATTATATTATTCGATTCTTTAATAGAATATGCAGAAAATCTTTATAAAGAGCTAGTAAATGCCGAAGAAAAATATGATCAAGTTATTGTTGAAATAGTAGAAAATGAAGAACTAGGGTATGCTATAAATAATAGAATTGTAAAGGCTAGCTCAAATAATTTCATGTAAATTCATTAATAAATTTTTACTATTCTAATAAATTGTTATATGTTTCCCATATATAATGGAAAACATATTCGAGTACTTAAAATTAAATGCCGTCGAAATTTGTGTTTTAAAAGATATAAAAAAAGTTATTTATAAGTTCTATGAGTCGATTTTAGATATAGAAAATGATGCGGAGACAATAAATATATTGTCTCCGCMTAAAAGTCAAAACATTTTAAATGAATTTTTTTTTAATTTGGGGCCAAAAAAGTCTAAAGAATTAATCAACCTTTTTCGTAAAATTAAAGTAAAGCTGGGTGATAATGTGTTTGAAAATAAGGTTTTCATATTCTATTTATGTCTTGATGATGTAGATTTTTTTAAACTTTTGTATGTGCTTGATAAAAGCAATTTTGATGATTATCTAATATTGATTTATGAAAAATTTCTTGCTATAAGAAAAGATTTGAAATTAATATTGAACAATTATGGTTCGAATAACTTGTAATTTAAAGTAAATGTATTAGCCCCTTTTTGGGGCTAATAACATATTCTGTATTTGTAATTTAGGATTGTTGCAATAATATTATCTATTATTGTAATATACAAGATTCACGTTTTGTATGTTGCAGTAAAGGGGCAGTTTTTGTATAGATTCTTGTGTAGAAAAATTTTCATTAATTTTTGGTTGCTCTTCTACTACTCTAGAAGAGTTTTCCTCCTTTTTATTGAATTTATGACTTTATTTTTGCACTTATGATATAAAGAACTGTCCTTTGTATATGATTTAGAATACAATATAGCATTATGCCTTTTAATTTAAAGAGCGTTATTTGTTCCTAAAAAAGAAAAGAATTTCAAGTGCAGCTAGTAAAATAGGAGCCAATAATGGCTCTACAGCTTTATACTAAAAAAAA
>NC_001849.2 GCF_000008685.2 Borreliella burgdorferi B31
GACTCAAAACTTTACCCTTTAAATTGCTAACTTTAACTTGAAAATACTAAACTTTAACCCGAAATGATAAAACTTTAATTTTTGCAATTTTATTCTCTTGTTTTTTTTAAAACGATTAGAATAATCGTTGATCAGGTTTATTGATTATCAATAAACCTGATCTATAATATTATAAGCGGTTTTTGCAAGTTTAATAGGAGCTATAATATCCATGAACAAATTATTGATATTCATTATTTTATTAGTCTTTTCATGTAATTTAAGTAATTCTGATCAAAATAATCCACTAAACATGTCAAATAAAGAAAAAATAAGCGAATATCAAATAAATGAGTCGTCAAACAAATATTCAATTTTCAAACGAAATTCAAGCGTTAAAAGATACACGTTCAACCATTATTACTAACCAAAATGATAATATTAATTCTACTATTAACTACCCACCTTATATTCAAACTATCTTAAAAATAGAAAAACAAGTTGACGGAAATATTATTATTAATGGGATGACTAAAGAAAGTGGCACAGAAACTAAAAAGCTTTTAGAAATTCCAAATGGGAATATTTCTCGACTTAAAGATGCAATTCAATATGGAGGAAGTTTTAGGGCTAAAGATGTTAGAGAAAATCAAACCCAAAAAGAAAACAACAAAGACTCGCATATTCATGTCGACAATTTTAAAGAATACATACATTTAATCATGCCTAGCATTAACAATAATGCTGATAGTAGTAGTAGTTATTACTATACCAACTACATAATAAATGGAGACAATTTGTTAAGAATTATTAGCAACTTATAAAAAATCTTTATAAATTACCAATATTCTTGAAAATTTTAATACTATTTTTTTTATATACTATAATATTATGAAAAAAAATCAAAAAAACAAGTGCTCAGAAATAGAAAAAACACAATTAGAAATAATAAATAACCAATCAGAAATAGAAAAACAACTCCATCAATTAGAAATTGAGTTTACTGGGGTATGCCTGCTTTATGTGACAATACATTATTAAATCTAGAATTGAATAATTATTCTCAAAAAAACTATTAAAATTTTACAACGAAATTCTTAAAAAAGATAATAAAAATTCTTGCGATCTACCAACAATGAATAAATATCTTGATATATTAGAAAAAACAAAAACCATAGTAAAACTATCTTTTAAAAACCAGTCCAAATATATGATTTATTATAAAATTAATCCCCCTTAAAGTGTTTCGTTCAACAATACAAGACTACTATCAAACAATAGCAGATAAACTAAAACTACGGTTAGAACTAAACTATCCTACTACTATTTAATCGTAAAAAATATTTCTTTGCAAATTAAGCAATTTAGAAATATAAATGTAAAGACATATATTTTTATTTGATAAATAATAAAAATTACTGGGGCACTATTTGGAAAAATTTTTAAAAGAAATATTAAGTATGAATAGCAAAAATAGGCTATCTTCACACTTAATAATTCTTATTTACACACTAAACAACATTGACCTAAATTCAAAAAATATTGGATACTATAGTAGGGGCTTTATACGCCGTGCGTTTACTTTTAACATAGATAGATATTGCAATACTAGTAAAGATATTGAAATAGACATAGACTTATTAATAAAGTATCTCGATTTTTTAGAAAACAACCTAAAAATTATAACTAATAAATATAAAGTAGAAAAAAATATATTCAAACTTTACTACATAATCAATTATCCTTTAAAAATATGTTACACAAAAATTATGAACTACTATAAATAGACTATATAATGATATTAAAAAGAGAAACATCTTTAGTATATTACTAAAGGTGTTTCTCCCCTTAATCTAAAGTTGTTTTAAGGTGTATAATGGGGGTGATACCATATTTTAAATTATATATCCCAAATTAATTAAAAAATCAGGTATTGCAAATGTATTATAGTGTCTCATAGGCCTAATAAAGAACAATTAAAACTAAAAAATATATAAATAAAACGCAAATTAGAAAAAGAAATAACCGTCATAGTCAAACTTTATTTTAAGAAAAATCCTAAATCTATAATTTATTATAAAGTTAATTGCTCCTTAGAAAGAGTTTTATTAAAAATAAAAGACTACTACGTATTATTCTATGAAGAATTAAAACAATTTTTACAAAAAATCACTACTACTTAATTATAAATACATTATAAAATAAGCTTATGCAAAACTTTAGAAATATATTGTTTTACGCTAAAAAAATTTAAAAAAATACTGTGCTATATTTATAATATAAATTTAATATAATAGGGGGCTAATTCATTATGGATGGAGTAATTAACAATACATTGGCAAGAATAACAAAGCAAATTTAATTTGCTAAGAATAAGTTAATCATTCTTGTCAAAACACTAGATCATATGAATAAAAAATTATTCCATAGTGCAAATAAAAATTATGCTTATTCCTTAATAAGAAGCAAGTTTAATAAGGCTCTAGCTAAAACTAATCAACATGAAGTTGATTCTAAAACCCTGTTAGAATATCTTGAAATATTAGAAAAAATCCAAAAGTAATCTTCAAATGTTCCACAAATAAAGAAAATGAAAGCTTTAGAGGCCTTTATACACTCCTTTACCCTGTAGAAGGTTGTTGCACTAAAATTTATAATTCTCATCCTAATATGTAAGCTAATATAATCCAGAAAATTATTTTTGCGAAATAGCATAATACTTTAGAGTATTAAAGGCCTAATAAAGAACAATTAAAGCTAAAAATATATACAATTACAAAACTAATCCTCCATTTTATGATTAAAAATTAATAATATAACGCTCTAAACAAAATAAAACGTAAATTAGGGAAATTAGTATAAATGCGATAAGGGCTTTAAGTAACTTATCTTCCTTAAGCCACTTAAAGCCCTTTATCTGGTTATCATCCATTTGGAGCACATAATGCTTCCTAATTAATTGTATATTAAATAGAAAATAAAGTCTAGATATATTAATCTAGTAATATTCTAAATTATAACCAATATAAATATAAATTGATAGTTCTTATTTCTACAAGCTATTTAAATACCAAAAATCTAAAATATACCCCAAAAACCATATTATATTATTTCAATGAAAATCTATAAAAAACGGGCAAACTATTTCTACACTAAGAACTATGCAAAAGTATATTTATAGACTACAAAAAGAAATAAAAGTCACAACAAATTACTATCAACATATGGGGGTAAATTCGGGTACAGAAATTTATTATAAGCTTAATTATCCTAAAAAAGATTGTTACCATAAGATAAACCAACACTTTAAAGAAAAAAAAGAAAAAAGATTTCAAAATAGAGTTGCCAACTATTTTAATAAAAATTCTGATACAAAAATGGGTAGTGTACAATTGGAGAATTGTAATAATAATATAAAAGAAGAAAGAAAAATTAACGAAATAGAAAAGTATCAAGTAATAAAGCATTTCAATAAATGTGACTTTTTATGTAAAGAAATTATTTCAATTTTATTAACATTAAATATTGATAAAGAAAATATGATTAAAATAATAAAAATCCTAAAAATAACTGAAATTAAATCAAAAAATAAAAATATACGCTTTACTAAATCTTGTATTGCTTAAATATTATTTGGGAAAATTTTTATCTACAAAAACAACAGTCTCAGAAATGATGCAGCAACTCTTATTAGACTATCAAAATAATATAAATAACATACAAACAGATGAAAATGCACTTAAATCTCATACAGAAGATATTTGCAATCAAGTCTCAGAAAAAAGAAAAGAAGCAGAAAAACTAAAAAATGACATATATTCAATATATAGTAGCCTTTAAATTGCATATTGAAATTGTTATAATACAAAGCCTGTCTTTAATAAAAGATAGGTTTAACATTCTTACTAAAGATTACAAAAAATTTTTAACCTATAATTTACATAAACTTTAATTCTAATAATAAGTAAACTGATGTTTCTATAGATCTTTAATTTAATAATATCATTAGTAATAGATTAATATTAGTAATGATATATTCTCTAAAAGAAGTATATTTAAAGGTAATTAATTTTACATTAATTCCCTTTAATAATTTTATTTTTAATAATTGGCGATTACAAACAAAAATTAAAATTGCATAGCAAATTCTTTATGTAAAAGAACCCTTAATAAATCCAATTATGACAATGATTACATTCATTTATTATTAGAATTTGCCTCCAATATTTAACTTTCTAAATTCATCAATAACCCAAAGATAGTAATCTTAAAGATTTAATAAAAAGAAAACCCCTTAAAGATAAGAGGTTTATTTAAAAGAATGTATGGTATGAAGTAAATATTGATAATAAATTCTTTTAATTTTAAAAAAGGAGAATATTTAATACTCAATTATTAGTTCAATAATTGAGTATTACCATGTATTTTTAAAATTTTTTTTTAAATTAGATTTTTGCAGAGAAGATCAAATATTATTCAAAGCTAGAATAATGGCTTAAGTAATGCTCATATAAATAAATAAAATATTTTTTCTTATAAATCTTTAAGATTACTATCTTTGGGTTATTGATGAATTTAGAAAGTTAAATATTGGAGGCAAATTCTAATAATAAATGAATGTAATCATTGTCATAATTGGATTTATTAAGGGTTCTTTTCTACACAGAACAGAAAATAAAGTATTATTTGGATAAAAAAAGATGAAAGCTTAGAATTTACACATTTATGCCTATATTTATGGCTAATTATAAAAACATAGCAATAGAAAACTATAAATTAAAGCTATACAAAAAGGAATGTTTAGAAAGAGTATTAATGATTTAGAATTGCATGAAATTGTAAGACAATTATTGTATAGCTATCCAGAATAAAGGAAAAAGCTGTTTTTATAATCCTTGATTTATAAATAGTAGATTATCATCTAACACAAATCTCTGCAAAATATTGAAAGACATATTCTCTAAAAAATCAACAAAAACTACTTTTATAACTAAAATTTTTATAAATTTCAGACTTAATCTATAAAAAAGGTTTACTAAAATTATTCAAGACTGCTATCATATAATAAGTTGTATAATGAAAAATAAAACTTTTATATTCTTAATATTTTTGATTAAAAATTTGGCAATATATGCTCAAAATATAAACTATGAATTTAAACAAGCTAAAATTAAAAATCTAAAAGGGATATTTATTAATTATAAAGTCTATCTAGCAGAAAATTTAGCAATTAACAATGTAAAAACCTTAAACCATATTTCTACATTCAAAATCAATCTTGTTATTGACAAAAAAATTGCAACTTCTATTAAAAATGAGCAAGATGTAATTAGAGCCGGTAATGAATGCGGAATCTTTTTAGAATTTCAAATCAATAACCGCATATACTATACCAAATTTTCATCAATAAAATATATTTTACAAGCAATTGAGAGTTTTGCTAAAATTAAAAATACAATCAATAATTTAGAAATTAAAAATCTTGAAGGAAATGGAATTTTTTTATACAAAAATGGTCACTCATACAATTTAAAAACAGATTTTCAAGAAACAGCAATATTTGTAAATTTTCTTGGCTTTAAAGATAATACTGGAAGACCTTACTTTATATTTTATTACGACAATATAGATGATAAAGATAAAAATTTAAAAACAATCTTAATTTCCTTTGAAGAATTCCATAATGGAATAAGGGAAGGGCTATTCTTGCTGAGAAATGAAAAAGCGATACTAGAATTTATTAATTTTTCAAAAGATTAGATATTAAAAACATTTTAAAGTCGATATTATAATAAACTAATATCAAAAACCTTGTTTATACTAAACACCCTTAATCTATATCCTTTTTAACAAATAATTACTTAACTTGGGCTTAAAAATTATTTAAATTTAAGTCAACTGCCACCAAGTAATTTAACTTTTGAATTAAAATCATCCAAAAACTTTTTAAAAGGAATCTTATTAAAACTTACAATAACATCATTTCTGAACGCATAGATTCTAAATGCTGCTATATTATCATTTCCCAAGGCAACAAATCTTATAAATTCGCTTTCTGAAATAATAAATTTATAAATTTCTACCTTAATATTTTTTTCAGTAATCACTGTTGTGTAATCATAAGGAAAATATGAATCATAAAAATCGTTATAATAAACAACACGTTTGCTATCCTCTGAAACCAACTCTCCTTTAGCCTCAAATCTAGTATCTGTTATTATCTTTTCGGGCTTTATTTGACTAGAATTTCTAGATTCAACTCTAACTAAAATAAAATATTCCCTTTTATTTTTCAATTTATCATATTTAATAGAAATTACAGACTTAAATATTCCATCTCTAGAATAATTTACCCCAATATCATATTGTGAATCTAATACTTGAGAAAACCTATCATAAGCTATTTGATAAGTTTGACAAGAAACTAAAAAAAACGCCAAAATAAAATACTTTAAAATAAATTTTGAATTCATTAAAACCCCCCTTAGTTTATCTTATATTTATTTTAAAAAAATTTCTCAAAAATTAGAAAATTAAATAATATAATTAATTCAAATAAAAACATTCTAATTTTAGAGCTTGAATTAAAATTAAAAAACTATTATTATTAGGTGTTGTTCTAACAAAAACCAATTTAAAGATTAGATTATATCTAATCCCAATTTATATAAATTTCAAAGTGCATCTATAGGAGAAATCGTGTATACTGACCCAAGGTCAATTATTAATACTTACTTTGTAAAAAACAAAAAAATCTTCATTATCAACCCAATAGCTTTTAAATTTGAACTTAATTTTGAAAAAATTATTCAAACAAATTCAAAAGAGAATATAGCACTTAAAACATTTAAAGGCGGAATTATTAGTCTACAATTAAGGTCAAATGAACTTTCTAAATTACCACAAGACATTCTAAAGGGAAAACTTGAATTTTATATTAACTATGTAAGTGAAGAAAAACTAAAAATAGTTTATGACATGATGGTAGTCAAAGTTTACACAATTGACTTAAAAGCTATCAATAAAGATGAAATTTACTTAATCGAACTTAAAATACTTGGATCTATTTATAGAAAAGAAAATATAGAAAATGCGTTTATTCCTATTATAAAAAATAACAATACTTACCTTTTTGAAAACAAAGCAAACAACCAAAAAGTTAATTTACTATTAAAAGGCATCGATAAGACTATTGAACTTCCGTTTTTAACAAAAATCAGCTATTCAAATATTAAAACTCTTAATACCGCAGATATAAAAACTAATGAAAATTTAAATACGAACACTAAAACAACGAATAGAATGTTGCTAAATCTAAGCACAAAAATCTACGAAGAACTAGTTTTAACAAATTCAAATCAAATAAAAACTATCAACAATAAACAAAAAATTCTAAAAACATTAAGATCTTTTATTGAGAATGAGAATGGGTTGGGAGGTAAAATAAAGTTAATCTTCTTAGAAAGAACAAATTTTTTGATTAAAAATTTAAACTTAAATGACTTAGACTTTATATTAAATGACATCAATATTATACAAGAAAATAGCTGTATCAGAATCGATATCACCTTATTAGAAGATAAAATTGAAAAAAAATACTTAAACCAAGCTTCAAATGTAACCCCATTTCTTAAAAATATCACATTATTGTAATTTTTTTTTGGAAAGACAAATTACTGCAATCTGCCCAAGCTACATAATCTAATAAGCTCTTGACAAACACCCTAACAAAAGTATTCAACATATAACCTAACATCCTTGAAACTAACATGCAATATATAATAAAATGAAATTATGAGGTATTTATGTTAAGTATTAACGGTGTAAGACTTTATTCTTTAAAAGAATTCCAAAATATATTAGAAGATTCTTATAATCTTTCAATTAGCAAAAATACTATATCTAAAAAATCAAAAATTTTAAAATGCGCAATCCATGTAGACAACCGTCCTTACCTTTTAGAAGATTTTTGCACATATTTTCTAATGGACTTTAGAAGACCCAAACCTATTACAAATAGCATGAAAGAAACAATTCAATTAAGAATTGAACAAGCAAAAAAAATAATGAGCCGAAAATCTACAAAACACGAAATACAAATTGCTTCAAAAAAGATGGGTCATATTTTATAATCTATCATATTGACATTTTAAAAACATTGCTATAGAATATAGTAAAAAGCTAATTATTTCGTTTGTGATGCAGTAAGAATTTAGAATGCAAGCCAAATAATTGAAAAAGCTTCTGAAACCACAACAAATTTAACTTCAGAAGCCAGGATAAGATAATGATAATAAAAATAAAAAATAATGTCAATACAAATTTTAATAATCTCATAACATTAGAAGAAATTATAAAGTACAATCAAAAAAACGCAAGCTCTAATTTAATAGAATTAAAACGCTCAAGGCTAAAATCATATTTAACTAAAAAAAGAGCCATATACCAACGAATACTCAAAGTATGCTGGGCAATTGACCTTAAAAACAAACAATACTATAAATCTAACAAACTTAAAACATATTCCACAATAGAAATACATAATATAGTTAATAAATGCCTTGCAAAAGATAATAAAAAAATATCAATCAGGACCTTAGAATATGATATATCATTTTTAAATCAAATACTCTTAATAAAAACCAAACTAAAACATTTAGGCAAAGATAACGGAAGCTTTGCATTTTATATACAAAACAAAAATCTTTGGAAACACCGCTTTATAATTATTCAGGAAGCAATTAATAAAGAAATAAAAGAATATTTAAAAGATAAAAAAATAGTATCTGATTTTTTCAAGGAAATCAACAATACTATAAACAAGAATAATATAAGAAATATAAAACCTAAAAGCTCAATTGCAGATGAATCAATTGCGGATGTTATACCTAAAGGTATAAAAGGTATAAATAAGATAGAGAATTCTATAGAAAAAAATAATGGAAAAATAAATAAAATTTCTTACAAAGAATATATTGCAAACAAGTTAGTAGAAGTTCACAAAATAGAAAAAATGCAAATAACAAAAATACTTAAAATAAGCAACAATGAAAAAACCTATATAAATGCATTAAGAAACTTAAAGTTGGCAATAGAAAAATATAAGGAAGAATATAAAATTGAAGACATTTCAAATCATTTTATAAAAGAGTTTAAAAATAAGTATAGTAAAAAAATATGGATGATGAATGGAAAAACTGACAGAACAAATGACTTTTATGAAATTTGGGAAAAAAGATTTAAAAAAACGTTTTTAAATAAAAATTTAAAAAAACAATATAGAAGTAATTATGAAAAAGAAAATAAAAAGATTATTAATAACGAAAAAAGAGTAAGTATTATTTTTTCTAACAGTAAAGGTTTTAAAAGAATCAGCAAAATTAAAATTAATCAAAATTAATTGCTATTTACATATATAAAAAGTATTATTATATATAGGCCCTATTCTAAGAATTTTTTTACTTTAGGAACATTTAATATATTTTCTTACAGTTCATATATATATATGCATTTCTATTAAAAAGACACTGAAAAACTCATATTTACCAACTAAACTAAAATTTTTTAAAATCAGATTGTAAACAAAGCATGCTTTTATTTTTCAAAAAAAATCAATCATTTTTTTTGCAAGATATATGAGTTCTATCATAGTAATTTGAAACATTAGATACTCTGGAAGAATAAAAATGATTTTTATTATTATTCTCATCCAGTTTAATTTGAGAATTTTTAGCCTCAGACTCTTTTTTGCTTAAACATTGATAATTCAAATTATCCATATATTTCTTTTTAAAATGAGAAGCCCCATCTATCTTGTTTCGATCGTTATTTATTGATAAATCACAACCCAATATTAATAAAAAAGTTAATATTATAAATAATAATGAAATAACAAATTTTCTATTCATAAATTTCTTTCCCCTAAATTTGATTATTAAAATTAACCTTACAAAAACCATAAAGCACAAGTAAACACATTTTAAAAATTTAAAGTTAAGCATTATTGTAGTATATACAGATAATTTGTTTTTCAATATAATAAAATTAGTCCAAATTTATATCCATTTTTAGCATTTTAGCCATTAGAATTATATTCTAAATTAACCATTTTTTAAAGCAGAATTCGAACAAAATTATATATTCTTATAAAGAAATATAAACGAATAAGAAATGCAAAAATATTATTTCATAAACCCTAAATAATGCATTAAATTATTATCATTCTTTTAAATAAAAATTGAAAATTAATTATTGATATTCTAAACCCAAAAGAAATTTTCAAAAGTATTTAGATCTGTAAGATTTTTGTATAGCAAAAGAAAAGTATTGGTGGTTTATGGTGGTATAGAGAGTCGCAAGATAATTATTATATAAATTAAGTTGTTATGGATTTTATTTACATAAAGCAGATAGATGTTTCCTATTAAGTAAACTATGTAGTAATTATGGTATTAAAAATACAACTCTAAAATTAAGAGAAACCAGTTGGCCTTTTGGCAGTTGTAGTTCTAAGTGATAGAAATCTAAATTCAAATCCAAATCTTAAGTCTTATTTATAAAGAAATAAAAGCTAAGACAGGAGCTGCCTTAAGTAAGGCTAGATCATGTATTGGTAAATACTGTTCTTTTAAATAGTTTAGAAAGCTGCCATGAAATAAATCGAGGATTTGTTTCTATAATCTTTGATTTAGAAATAGTAATTTAAATCTTAAAGCATTGTTAAAATTTTATATTCACAATGCAAATTTTTAGTTAATTTATGTTTTTTAGATTTTCATTTTTCTTATTTGCTATAAACTTATTAATTTAGGCACCAAATATTTTAGTTTTTATTTTTTTAAAAAAGAAGTCCCTACCCCCGATCTTATTTGGAGAGGATTAATAGGGGTGTTGGGGACTATTGGTAGATCGTTTTCTACCTTACATATATAATATTTTATTTTTTTAATTTTGTAAATATTATTTAATAATAATAAATAAAATTAAACGCTTTTAAGTAAAATGTTAAATTTTGGTTTTTTCCCCATGATTTCCTTTTAATTTTTTAGTTTTGCTATTTGATTTAGTAGCCTGTTGTTGTGATTGATCTTCAATTTTATTGATGGCTTGTAAAAGCCTTATTTGGCCGTTATTAAGGTTTTTTTTTCTATGTTTGAGTTTTAAAGGATTTAATTTTTGATTCATTATTTGAATTTCTTTAATTTCTTCTGCAGTTGGTTCATAATTTATCCATTTTTTATCTATCCAGCCTTTTTCCCATTCATAATAGCTTTCATTAAAGTTGGTTTTGTTTTGTTCGTCGAAGTGCCTTGCTAGTGCGGCAATTATTTTTGTTCCATATTTAAGCATTTTTTCTGTGTCTGTTTTGGTAATAAATGTGTCATAATCGTAATTTTCACCGGTTTGCATATTAACAATATCAACTATAAGCTTGAAAGTATTTATGCAATTCATTGCAATATTTGTGGATGAAAAATTAGGATCACTAAGGGCTTTAATATTAAGTTCATATTTTTTCTTTAAACTTATGGGAATTTTAAAAAAGTCAATTATAAAGCCATTTATTTTTGCTCGATAATTAGCTTCATATTGAGAATTTCCAAAGAAAGTTCCTTTTATGCCCCCAATTGTATATTCATTATAGTTTATTGTTATTTCTTTTTGCATTTTTATCCTTTAAAAATATATTAATATAATATAATACTATGTATTAATTGATATTATATATCAATTAATACATAGTATAAATAAAAAAAATATTTTTAATTTTGTTTTTTTTCTAAACTGTTGTAGATTTTAACTTATCTTTAACCTTTAACCATTTATAAAAAGTCCTTAAGAGAGAAATTTCTTAGGACTTTTTATAAATTTAATAAAGAATAATGAAGAATTGCCCGCCTAAATTTCAAAATAAATTTGGGCGGGGGGTAGGTTTGTAAAATAGATTTATTTTTAGCTCTGAATATACTTTTTATGATATCGGTAGAGGCTTCTAATATAGATAAGACAATAGCTTAGGTGCCGTTTTTAGATTATTAATTAATTTAGAAGGTTAAATATTGTAAGTAAATTCTGGTGATAAATGAATTTTATTTTTATCATAATTTAAATTTTTTTAATAAAAGTTCTTTTTTCTATAAAGAACATAAAATAAGTATTATTTGGCAAAGAGAAGGTTGGCATTTATAAGTACAGAATATATTTTAACACCAACCAAAAGAAATACTTTTTAAAAGTATTTAGATGTGTAGGATTTTTATATAATACAGTGTTAAAGCGGCAAGATAGATTTTTATTAAAAAAAATAAGCAAAATCTTATTACTTGTTCAAATAAATATAAATAAGAGCTTCTATTGCTAAAAAAAGTTTATAGTTTGGCCTTTTGTATGCATGGATTGACTTAAGCTCTATATATAAATTCTTTTAGAGAAATTTAAAGAGGGATAGAACACAAGGATTTCTTAAACATAAGAGCAAGAAAAATAAGCAAGCTTTTAAAGCTAATAATAAAAAAACAACGAAAATAAACTTAAAGAATACTAAAAAAATTATCAAAAAAACAAAAAACTTCTATTAATGGAGCTAAATCTATATTAAGAATTACTAAGTTACATGAGAAAATTGTAAATCAAAAAACCTTTTTACACAAGGTATTTTTTGCTTTATAGTTATTTATAAAAATATAGCAATAGAGAACTTATTAATTAAAGATATGTGAATGTTTGGGTAAAGTATTAATAATTTAGGATGTTATAAACTTGTAAGACGATTATAGTATAAATCAGAATGGTATGGATCCTTTTTGTATAAAGTAGGTATATATTTTTCATCAAGCAAGCTATTTGTAATTGTGGTGTTAAAAATACAATTCTAAAATTAAGTGGTGCTAGGTAAACTTACAGCGTTTTGTATAATAAAGATATAAATGCAATTCTAAATCTTAAGTTTTATTGCTATAAAGAAATAAAAGCTAAGACAGGAATTTTCCGAATTTAGGCTTGTTAATCATGCTATTGGTGTGAAAATAAGATATAAAAAGAACTAAAAAGTTATCGTAGAATGAGACAAAAGCCGTGAATATAGAGATAGTAGTTTGCTAGCTTTTAAGGCCACATCAGATCTAATTCATTAAAAAATTTTGTGAAAGGGGCTTCATAGGTAGAGATTAAAGTAATTAATATGTGATATAAAATAATTAATATGTGATATAAAATAATTAATATGTGATATAAAATAATTAATATGTGATATAAAATAATTAATATGTGATATAAAATAATTAATATGTGATATAAAATAATTAATATGTGATATAAAATAATTAATATGTGATATAAAATAATTAAAAGGAAGTTTGTATGAAAAAAATAGCATTTCATATTCAAAAAGGTGGTGTTGGGAAAACTACCTTAAGCGGAAATATTGCAAGTTATTTATCTAAAACAAAAAAAGTTATATTAGTTGATTGTGATATACAGCAAGCAAGTTCTTCTACATGGTTTCTTAATCATGAAATTCTTAAGCTGGATATTAAAGATTTTCTTTTGAAGAAGATGGATGTAGATCAAGTAGTAAGACAAATACAAAAAAATTTTTATATTTTGCCATGTGTGCCGAGTGGAACTTTTAGAAGAGATGTGCAACATGAATTGCAAGATTTTCCATATTTGATAGATGATTTTTGTTTGGAATTGGAGAAATTGGGATTTGAATTTGCAATTTTTGATTTATCTCCCAGTTTTGAGCTTTGGGAGCGAAGAATTATTCTTGCAATGTGTGAAGTTATTACTCCACTGACCCCAGAATTTTTAAGCCTTGAAGGAATTAATATTTTTAAAGAAGAGTTTGAGTCTTTGTTAAAATCTTATAGAAAAAAGGTTAAACATGAGAAGATTATTTGCAATATGCTTAATAAAAGTTTTAAAAGACATAATTTGCATCTAAGGCAATTTAAAACTTTTGGATATGATCTTTATGAGGTTGGACAAGATGCTAAAATAGCAGAATCTCAGCTATATAAGAAGTCGATTTTTGATTATTATCCGGAGAGTAGATCTGTCTTAGAACTTTCAAGATTGGGAGATGCTTTATGCCTATAAGCAAAGAGGTTAATTTAGAAGAAATTATTAAACAAAATGTTAGCAAATCTAAATTTGCTTTTCGTGATAATGATGTTATTAGCAATAACATTCCAAATGTTAAGCCTATTAGATCAAAAATGACGATCAAGCAAATAAGTGTAGGACTGAAATATGAATATTGGATTGAATTTTATTCTATTTTAGACAAAAAGGGATTAACAGCTTCTGGTTTTATAAGAACTTTAATTATGGAATATATAGAAGCTTCTAAAAAATAATAATTTTGTTATTTAAATTTTTAACAAAAAAATAATAAAGAATTATCTACCTATGATTTCTGTGAAATTTAGGTAGATATGAATTTGTTAGTAAATGGATTTATTTTGATTCCGAATATGCTTTTTGATCATATCGGAAAAACTTTCTCTCTAGTATAAATAAGTCAGTAGTTTTTAGATTAAAAATAAGATTTTCAGCAATGCATAAATAATTAGAATATTTTTTCTTATAAGCTTTGATGAAGATATTGTATTAAATTATTGATGAATTTAGAAGATTGAATATTGGCAATGTGATCTTTATTGCAATTTAATTCATTAATGGTTATTTTCCATAAGGAATATAAAAGTATTATTTTGTGAGACAGGGCATAAGCTCATCATTTGTGTCTATGGTTAGTAACTAGTACTCGGGGGGGGGGGATAATTAACTAAATATATGCAGTGATTATTAAAAGCTATCTCATTTCTATATACACTAAGTAATTATTATAAAATAATAGAGTATATAAGTGCCGATAAAGTTTGTAAAAACAGAATATATTCTAACACTAATCAAAAAAATTTTTAAAAGTATTTAGATTTGTAAGATTTTTGTATGACAAAATGTTAAGTGATAGGAAAGATTCTTATAAAAAAACAAGAAAAGTTTTAGCATTAATCTAGGCAAATATAAAAATAAATTTTCACTCTTAAAGGAGATTAATACTTTAACTCTTTTTTGTGCATGGATTGATTAAAGCCTCGCAGATAATAATTTTTTAGATAAATTAAAAAGGGAAGCAAAACGTAAGGATTTCCTAAATATAAAATGAAAAACCCAATAAGAATAGAAAATGAATATAAAGCTTATCTAAAATAGGATTTGTAAAGTTATGTCTACATAGGATCATTATAATAATAAAGTTATTAAAAATTTAGTAGTAGAAAAAATACCGATAATAAATATTATATTTCAGTAGTAGTTGAGAGCTTAAATATTAAAAATAACAATAAAAAAAATAATAAAAAAGAGTCGTGAAAGTAAAAAAACAATCATTCTAAATATTTATAAAAAATAAAAGTAAACTTAAAAATACTGGAAGAAAACTATTAAAAAGACAAAGGGCGCTATTAATAGAGCTAAATCTAGATTAAGGGTTGCTAATTTGTATAAGAAAAGTTTAAATTAAATTCAAAGAAAAGACTTTTTATGTAAATTGTCTTATTACTTTTTAGTCAATTATAAAAACATAATGATAGGGAATTTAATCAATTAATTTTATACAAAAAGGAATGTTTTAGTAAAGTTTCAATATGTATGATAGAGATTTAAATGCAATTTTAAATCTTAAGACTTTCTTTTTATAAAGAAATAAAAAACCAAGGTAAGAACTTCCTAAAGTAAGGTTTGGGGGATTATGTTTTGGCGGATGGCCGGTCTTAATAAAAAATAATTTAAAAAGTTATCATATGAGATGAAGCAATAAGTTATTTTAATGATCTTTGATTTAGAAATAGTAGTTAGCTTGTTGGATACATTTGGCTTAATTACAATCAATACAATAAGTTAAATCATTGTATTGATTGTAATTAAAGCTATTGATATTATAATAAATATATAAAACTTATTATTAATAATTAATAGATAAAAAATTAATTTTAACATTTCTATTAATAATAAAAAAATATCAAAACATTTTTTACAAAATCTGATTAATTTTGTGAAAAATGTTTTTAGTTGCAAGTGAAAATATATTACACACATAGTCAAGCATGAATACACGATTATTGCTGTCATAAAAATTTTAATTCTCCTTCAATTTTAGTCTATCTCAATTTTTAAAAAATTCCATTTTTGTTTATCGATAGTTCTGTAGCATTTATATAAATGCATGTTATAATTTTAATATTTGAGAGTGTTTTTAAATGCCTTTTTAACTATGTTATTTTTTTGAAAAATTTCCACACAAAAAATTTTTTTGTTTCCTCTTTTTTACTTATCTTGTTACATTTAATGGGCATTCTTTTTTTCTCTTCTAGGCTTTGAATTAAAAATAATAAGTATATTATCTATATAATCTTTATTTAATGTTTTAAATAAATTATATTGATCCAGATTTAAGACATAGTTAGGATTTGTTTTTTTAAAATTTTAAAATAATAAGATTTGCTAGGCAATATTATTGGATTTTTATATATTTGATTGCAAGCTCTTCAAACGTTATGGCATTTTGACCAATTTTAATAGATTGCACTTGAGAAAATATTTGTTAGGGTTGTTACTTTTTAAAAGTTTGGTGTTATAAAATATTTTCAAATTTTTTCTTTTGGGGGGATGTAAATTAATACTTTTTCCCTCATACTTTTTGAAAGTTTTTATATTTTTTGATGGTTTATAGGAAATAATTTTCCCTGTTTTTCTAATCCAAGTAATTTTATATAAACGGCATTTATATATTTTTCTTTTGTATATTTCGTAGTATATAGCTATTATAAGTAA